>QZJY01000071.1 GCA_003597995.1 Dehalococcoidia bacterium | reverse complement strand
TCAAGCTCTATCTCAACAAGGAAGTCGGAGCAATCTATAGCGCCGGCAGCACGTACCAGTCGAACACCATTGCTCAGCGCATTGAGCTACTCGTAGCCGGCTCGGTAGCCGACGTCGTGCTCTACCGGAACGGGGAGGTGTACGTGTCGCATCCCAGGGCCGACGTCGCGGAGCGCATCAAGAAACAGATCGAGGCAATCTTACCGCGCCTCTCAAACGCCTTGCTATCCCAAGAGGTCAAGAGCCGGCTTGCCGCGCGCTATGGACAAGTGCAAGAGCAAACAGCGGGCGCTGCACTTGTGCTAACGGTTGAGGTGTAGCCATGGACCCGAGTGAACACTGTAGAGTGAACACGTTCGTCGAGCGCTGGGAGCCGGCGTGCATGGGCACATACAATAGCATAGCGCTCCGCCGCCAGCACGAGTGCTGCTACGGTTGCCCATGGCACGACCGCTGTGTAGTGATTAGTCCACCGGCAGCGGCAAAAGGGAGGGAGTGAACATGCGATTGCGCGTGATCGTTAGCGAGAACCGGCTGGCATTCTTCATCGAGGACGGCACGTACGAGGAGGCGGCGCCGAAGATTGCCGCGGTAGTCCGCGACCTGAAGGCCGACGGCATCACGTTCGATAGCATATCGGCCGTGGAGCAGCACAAGCATGACGACCAGGAGGTAAGAGTCGATGTCAAGCGTTAACGGGCAACCGGCATGGGTACAGCAACTCACCAGCCGTTATCTCGACGGCATCGGGCATGCGTTCATCCTGCATTTTAGCGTGCGAGACTACGTGCAGCCGGGAGTGCTATTGCACTCCTATCTCGACCAGCTCTTCAAGGATAGCGAGGTCATCGTGCACTATGACCGCGCTGCCGGCCTATCGTTCCCGTTGCCCGGCATGCGCGAGCGCTTCACCCAGCTCATTGGCCTAAGTGATAACATTGACCCCGCCATCGCGGCGCTCCGTGCCGCCAACGGGCAAGCCGGGCAACAAGAGGAGCTGCCGCGCGAGCCCGCACAAGCATTGCCCCTTCTTGAGACGGCACTAAGAACGCCTCAAGGAGATAACCCGCGCCGGCAATGTGTGGTGATAATTGACTACGCTGAAACAATCGTGCCGGCGACCGATAAGGCGGCCATGTCGCCGGCCGATAGAACCGCGCTGGTGACACTTGCCCGGCTCGGCGCCGACCCGCAGGTCGCAGCATCCAATAACGTGCTGATCCTCGTGGCGAACAACATAACTGAGATCCATGCCGACCTGCGCTCGGCTAGCACGAAATACGAGTCGATCCTTGTGCCGCCTCCGAACTACGATGAGCGGCGCGCCTACGTGCAGAGCCTCATCGAGCGCTATAACAATTCCGAGGGTGATGGCGTTATGATCGAGGCCGGCCTCGATGTAGCTGGCCTTACCGCGGGCCTATCGCGCATCCATATTGAGGATACGTTCCTGCGCGCAAACGCCACCGACGACCAGACCGTGACGATTGATCTGATTCGCGAGCGGAAGGGTGATATCCTGCGCAGCGAGTATGCCGACGTGCTGGCGCCCATCGATCCGCGGTTCGGCTGGGAAGCGATAGGAGGCCTAGCCCATGTCAAGAACTTCTTCAATCGCAACGTGATTGAGCCGATCCGGGCTGGGAACCGGCAGCGAGTACCCATGGGCGTGCTAATGACGGGACCGGCCGGCACGGGCAAGAGCGCGGTCGCTGAGGCGGTTGCCAAGGAGGCCGGCATCAATTGCGTACTCCTGAAGCCTGAGAAGATACTTGGCAAGTATCTAGGCGAGGCCGAGCAGAAGCTCGAAAAGGCGCTGCGCGGTATTGACACGCTAGCACCAGTGCTGGTATTCATTGATGAGATAGACCAGAAGGTGCGGCGCGGCGAGGGCGCCAGCGACGGTGGTAGCCAAGCGCAGAACAACGTGTTCGGTAGGCTGCTGGAGTATATGAGCGATACGGGACACCGAGGACAAGTGATCTTCTTAGCCGCAAGCAACCGGCCGGATCTCCTTGATGCCGCGCTCAAGCGACCGGGACGTTTCGACAAGAAGATTCCGTTCCTTATGCCGAACGTAACCGAGCGCATGGATATCATGGCGGCACTTATGCGGAAGGCCGGCATAGGGTATCGCGGCGCGAAGGAAAACGAGATAGCCGCGGTTCTTACAGCCACCGAGGGCTGGAGCGGCGCGGAGCTGGAGGCGCTCGTTGTCAAGGCGCTCGAGATCGCGCAAGATGACGGCTGGGTTGCACTTGACGGCTCTTACTTGCTCAAGGCCGTTGAGCGGTTGTCGCCTAGCACATCGGACGTTGAGTATATGACCATGATCGCGATCCGCGAGTGCAACGACCTTGATCTGCTGCCGGAAGGCTACCGCGATATGTTGCGCGACCGGAACCGACTCGATCAGCGCGTGGAGCAGCTTGCTCCGCGCGGTAGGCGCCAGCTATAGGCGCATAGCCTAATAACCTAATAATCTAACAGGAGGATAGTAACATGACCCCCGATGAAGTGCAGGCAGCTCGCGGCGTAGTTGCGGAGAAGATCGGAGAGTCGGCGGACAAGATCTCCATCCAGCGGCCGCGCTGGATGGAGCTTATGACGCAGGGCGTGATCGTGCAATTGCACCTAGGACGGTGGCGCGCGCAGGAGCAGCTCTCGGCAAAGAGTCTCGCTGAGGAGCTTGGCCTCGACATCACCGACGAGGCGGAGCTTGAGCACATCCGGCAGTTCTTAGCGGTGGGCGCCAAGCGCTTGCTACCCCTCAAGTACATCCATAGGGCCGACGCAATCGACGCGGCCGCGCGCACGAGTCTTGAGGCTTACAGCTACAAGACCGGCTGGGGGCGCTTCGTGCCGGCGACCATGTACGGGTTCTGGAAAGAGCGCAACGCGACGCACGAGGCCGACTACTACAATCTACGCGACGAGATCGTGAAAGAGTACGAGGCCATCCGGCAAGAAGTGATCTCCAGCTATCGCACGCAAGCCGGCGTCGTGTATGACCGCATGACCCGGCTTGGCATGCGGCCGGATGCGCCGCGGGACGAGTTCATCGAGCAGTTTACCGAGCGCGTAAGCGCAAAGATCAGGACGCCGGATGAGATCTACCGCTCGTTCTACTACCGCGTCGAGTTGTCTTACATACCGCTGCCGGCAATGGTTAGCGGCGAGCGCGCCGACCAGCTCTCTACCGAGATGACCGAGTGGGCGACGGCACGGCTAGACCGGGCGGCTCTTGAGGATCGCAAGCGCAAGCTCGATGAGATGAATGCCGATATCCTCGCCTCGTTCCGGGAGCAGAAGGAGGAGCAGGTAGACGCCTTTCTGAAGCAGCTCGTGCGGCAATTGCGCAGCCATGTGTACGAGACGGCCGTGAACGCGCTCGAGAGCATCAAGCGCAATAACGGCAAGCTCATGGCTCGCAGCGCCAACAGCCTCCGCTCGTTCATTGCCACCACGGAGCAGATGAACTTCTACTCCGACCCGGAACTCAACGCGGCGCTCGATGCGCTTGGCAAGGCAATCACGCCGGCAGAGGGGGAGCAAACGCCGGAGCAGATCGAGAAGGCGCTGCAAGACCTCGGCATACTTTGCCGCGCCGTGCTGCTGCAGGTGGGGGAAACGCCGCGCTCAGGGCGTGAGGTTGGTATTGCGGACGTGCCGGATGCTAAGTCACTCCGGGCAACCCGCAAGAGCCTAGGCGTCGACCCGACGGAGAATCCGATTGAGGCACTCGGGCTGGCAGTCCGCAAGAGCCGCCGCTCGGTGGCATAGTAACACGGTGGGGCGCGCATACCCGGCACGCGCGGGAAGAAAGGACAAGGAGGGTTAACCATGGAACGCCGCAGACATATAGCCGACTGCGAACGGGATGCTTACTTGGCGCGGGTTGAGGCCATGGAGCCGGCAGACCTTGCGGAAATCGACGATGAGGGTATCGTCGGCGTGTATAACTTGTGCGTACAGCTTGTGCACGCCGCAATGCAGGGCCGGCCGGATGGCTATTGGACGGGCGACAAGGCGGAGGCCTTGCGTGACCACGTCTTGACCGAGATCGAGCGGCGCGGTATACCGATATCCGACTACCCGTTCATCCGAGCGTGGGGAGCGTTCCTGCACTCAATGCAGTATTACATCGATGATGAAGTGCGTCGCGCCCGCGCCGACGGCGCGCCGCAGCGCGCGATCTACCGCAGCGCGGTGTCCGGCATATGGCATACCATAGATGAGGTCTCCGATCCGAATACCGTCCGGGCGCTCGGCGCGTGGCTTATTGCTCGCGGCATAGATCCGGATGAGGTGCGGTAATGAGCCGCCTATACGTCGTGCGTACCAAACTCTATCCCGGCTTCGATTATGACCGCTACGAGCAAAGAGACCCGAAGACCGGCCGTCGCCTACCAAACCCATACTATCCTCTCGCAGATCAGACTATTTCCCCGGAGGGGAAGCGGCTCGATTCCTACAGTCATATCGTGCTGTTTCGCCAGCCAAAAGAAGCGCGGGAGGGATACTTTAGCGATACATTGTTCGAGCTAACCGACGAACAAGTGCAAGCGTTGCGCAACGATCCATGTGTACTGCAAATCAACCCGGCCAAAGACGGCCGCTTCCGCGACTCCGACGGCCGGCGCATAGTGCAAATCTACGCGGGCGGTACTCGCTGGGAGGACGTGGATCGTGGCTAGCGGAGGTATCTGGGCGCTTGTCTCACGTGAGAGCCATAATGCCGTTTGGCACTACATTCGTCGGTGCTGGCTTGAGAAGTACCCGGTGAAAGTCCGCCGCGGGGCGCTCTGTGGCAGTCCGCCGCCGCCCGGCGGATGGACGATAACGTCCACCGTGCCCAAGTTACTGCACTCCCACATGCGCATCTGTGCGCGTTGTGCTGAGCGCAGAGAGCGACATGAGGTGAGACAAGCGGAGCGAGCGGCGAAAATTTAGGCGTCCTTTACCAAGCGCCTATTGCAATGCCGGCACTATTGCGCTATAATGCCGGCATTGTTGCGCTAGAGACAGACGTACGTTCGGGAGGAGGGCTACTAATGAGTGAAGTGTGGCTAACGGTGATGGCGATCTTGTTGGCCGCAATATCAATCATGTTCATTGCATATCTCGTTGCTGATCTCATACGCAACACGCAGGACTACAGACGCAACCGCCGGGAGCACGAGGCCCTGGCGGCACGCTATGCGCAGCGACGCCTATACATCGTACGGTACTACGGGGGGATCGACCTCCTTGCTGGCGGCCGGGTTACGTTTCTTGATGTTATCGGAGAGCGGCTCGATTACAGACGAGTCGCTTGTTCGTTTACGGAGTACACCGTGGCGCTCGTGGAGTGCGAGGAGGGTAGGGTAGATGAGTTGCGCCACGTGCACGGCGTGGAGATGGTAACACCGGCAACGGATGGCTACTTCCTTGACCACACCCGACACATCACGATAACCGACAACGGCACGCGGTGGACGGAAAGTACTCCGGTCTAAGAAAGGATACCGCAATGCTTGACCTCAAACATAGCCGCGGACTGTCAAAGCGTCGCACAAGGGAGCTAGCTGTACTCCTTCAAGGAGTAGCGCTCGGCATCCAGAGCGTCGCTCTCTCTATGAACGGCCCGGTATCGGTATCGCAGACCCAGCGACTGCGGGAGCTTGCCGATATACTAGACAAGCGCGCATCTCATCTCTTAGATGAGATGGATGGCCGGGTATGATTAGGCGACGTTGCTCGCGCTGCGGCTGCTTCTTGCCTTGGGAGCCCGTATCATACGATACCACGGGATTCATGGTTATCACGCCGCAGGAGTCGCGCGACGGCAATTGCTACACCGTGCCGCTCAACAGCGTCGCCGTGTACATATGCCGGCGCTGTGGCACCCGAACCGAGGTACCTTACTAATGCCGCGCTGGATCTATGTGTCCGACGTCGGTGTGGCGTGGTGGCATGTGGCCCGAGATGGCACTCCGCCGCGAGGGGCGGCATTGTGCGGCCGTCAACCCAATAGCCGCGTCGCCGGCTTGACAAGTCGGATCTGGCGCTTCACCAGCTACGAGCGAGTCAATCCGGCTCTTGTGTGCCCGGATTGCGCGACCATGGTACGTCTCAGGAAGCAGCAACAAGGAGCACGCAATGGCTAACGATCAGTCGGTTCCCCGGCGCAGGCCGAGCCCGGCGCAATACGATCTAATGAAGACTGAGCTTGCCCTTGAGTATACCCCTCGCATATACCCGTGCGTGGAGTGCGGTTGGCCGGTGATAACCGGCTATTGCTGTACCATGTGCGGGAGCGGCAACCCTAGCGGGAGTTAACATGAATCTATGTCCCGGCTCCGGTCACAACTGGTGGGCGCATGATCCGACCGTGGTCGATGGTATGTGGCGCCTGTGCCCGGTATGCAATCAATTAGTACTCGTGATTCAGGGGCGACTTCGTAAGCACGAGCAAAAGGGGGACGAGAGTGCAAAGCGATAGCTGGGATGCAATGAGCAACGAGGCCATGGAGTTTGCGCGCTGGTACGACGCTGAGTTTCCAGACCGCGACATCTTGCACCGCATCGAGTGCGGCCGCGCGTATCACGCCGGGCTAAGCCATGCACAATCAATCAAGAGCGGCCCGCCGCCGATAGCCTACGAGTACAAGTCGCTGCGGACGACCCTAACGCGCCTATTGCCTATACTTCAGGAGCAAGGGAGAGAGGGATGGTTGCTTGTGAGTTACGAGCGCATCTATCAGGCCGGTCCCCCTCCAATCGTCGACTGCGTACTTGCGCGCGCGGTCGCAGAGCCGGCAAAGCCAGCGAAGGAGGTTTAAGTGCCCCTAATCGCCTACATCCCGAAACGCTTCAACGCGGCAACGCGCGCCGTGATAGAGCAAGCGAACGCAATCTGCGCAGACTACCAGGCGCAGGGCTACGACCTCACGCTTCGCCAGCTCTATTATCAGTTCGTTAGACGCGCCCTAATCCCTAACGTAGATACTGAGTACGACCGACTAGGCTCGATTGTCAACGACGCGCGTCTTGCCGGCGAACTCGACTGGAATTACATCGTAGACCGCACGCGCAACGTGCGCAGCCTCTCTCACTGGAGCAACCCGGAGGAGATTATCGGAGCGGTATCGTCAAGCTACCGGCGCTTCAAGTGGATTAACCAGCGCAACTGGCCGGAGGTATGGATCGAAAAGGACGCGCTCGTGGGCGTGATTGCCGGGGTATGCGAGGAGCTTGACGTGCCGTATTTCTCATGTCGCGGCTACGTGAGTCAGTCGGAGGCGTGGTCGGCGGGGCGGCGCTTTATCAATCGCATCCGCGCGGGGCAACGACCTATCGTGCTACACCTAGGCGACCACGATCCGAGCGGCATCGACATGACGCGCGATATCCGAGAGCGCCTGTCCATGTTCTGCGGTACCCAGATAGCCGTTCGGCGGCTAGCGCTCAACATGGATCAAGTGCAGCAATACAACCCGCCGCCCAACCCGGCCAAGTTATCCGACTCGCGGGCTATGGGGTACATTGCTGAGTATGGCAATGGGTCATGGGAGCTTGACGCTCTTGAGCCGGCGGTGATTAGCGACCTAATCCGGGCCGCAGTACTAGAACTCAGAGATGACGTGGTATGGAACGAGGACCTGCAACTAGAGCGCACGGAAAAGCAATTGCTTACGCTCGTATCTGATGAGTGGGGGAACGTGCGCGAGTATCTTGAATCCAACTTCGAGCTACCGTCCCTCGACGGAGATGAGCAACCGGAGGACTAGATGGCGACGTTGCTTGTTTGGCGGTTGGATTATGCCAAAGTGGCGCCACGCTACCCCAGTCAAGGGCGCTGCGATGCACGGTGTTATGATTCGCCGGCGCCGGCTAGGTCGTGTACGTGCGTATGTGGTGGCAAGAACCACGGAATAGGGCTACAGGCGGCCTTAGCGCGCACGCAAGAGCACTTTGAGGAGTGGAGGGAGGAGGCGGAGCGGCATGGCGTGATCCTCGGCCTAGGCCGCGGCGCCCGGCGCTGCCAATTGCCGTTATTCCCCGGTCCTATGCCACGCAAGCGCCGCCGCCGCAAGGAGGTTAACCAATGAACCGAATTCAGATAGCAATATGGCTTGAGTCGACCGCAAAGCTTCAGCGGCAGTATCTCGAGGACTGCCGGCGCACGGCAAACGCCGCGCAACGCTACCCGCTCAACCAGCTCGAGAACATTGCCCTAAGTCTCGAGCAACAGGCAGCGCGACTACGGCAAGAGGAGGGCACAACCGGTGGATAAAGAGAGGCAGGACGAGCCCGAATTAGGTGTACTAGGACACTGGCGCACCGCACGCAAAGCTCATTTGTGTCGGCAATGCTTGACTTGGATCACGCCGGGCGACCGCTATTACGAAGACCTTAGCGCTACCCCGGCGTATCAGACCGGCGAGGCGTATTGCAAGCCGTGTGCCCAAAGATTGGAAAGGAAGGCAACCGGTGGATAAAGAGGTCTTAGCCCATGTCGGCGTGGAGTCGATCTTGCGGGTAAACGATCCCGCATTCACCGTACAGATCTTGCACCGCAAAGCCAAGTCAAAAGGCAGGAAGTACGATAGGCTGCCGGCGGTAACGCTCATCGAGGTTGAAATCACGCGCAAGCCGGGCGGCGCCGTGCTCGATTACAACGAGGCGATTCGGCTTCAAGAGGCGCTTGATTGCGCGCTAGCAAAGTGGAAGGAATGGGGGCTCTAAGTGGCCGGCAATATCGCAATCCTTGTGAGCTGCGTTGTCATTGCCATTATGACCACGTGGCTGCTCTATCTCGAGCGCGGTTGGTGGAGTATTGCCACCGATTCCATGGGCATCACCATGGCCATCGTGGGCTTCGGATTGTCCACGTATGGCCTCGTGCGCACGATCCGATACGCAATTAGAAGGAGGTAAGACAATGAGTGATAGCCTACCAAAGTGCAGCTTCTGCGACGAACGCCCGCGCTGGTTCTTTGTCACCAAACCGTTCGCGGAGGTCTCTCTCTGTGAGGAGGGCCTTGAGGCCACGCGCTACCCCGGCGGGGTGGTTGCCTGCGAGGATTGCGCTCAGCTACTCGAGCAGAAGCAGTTACGCGACCTGGGCTGGCGTGTTATGCAGGCGCTAATGCAAGAGGCGGTTGCTCATGGCCAGCCGCTGCCGGACCCAGAGTCAAGTAAGACCGCCAATCTCGCTCGCTACATTGCCAACTTCGTGACCTCCATGGACACCGCCCGCACGCCGGGCCAACCGCTAGGACTATCCTAATGCCAAGGAGACTACTCCGGAAGGAGATCAACGTATATCTGCCGGCGGCGCGATACGAGGCGTTTCGGGCGCATTGCCAGCAGATAGGCGTGCCGATGTCTGAGCTTGTAAACCGGCTAATCGAGCGCGAGTTGATCGCGGCGCGGCTGGGCGCCGCAGACACGCGGCCTATTGACAGCTCGCCTTGCTAGGGGTATAGTACAGACCGGGCGGCCGAACGCGGCCAATTACGGGCTAAGGGCGGAAAAGTGACAGACCAGCTCGTTGAGGGCGAGCTGGTGGCAGATGATCCTGAGGGCCGAGCAGATGGAGTGAGGGAGGCTGGCCCGCGCTCCATCCCCGCTCGGTTAACAGAACAGGATGCCCGGCAACAAGGCATGTTGCCGGGCTTTGCCACAATCGTCCTCGATTCCTCCGCTAAACTCAAGAAGCAGGTGGCGGGGGCACGGCGCAGTCTAACTGAGGCGTTCACCGTGCCACCGTTTACGGTGCTCGACGCGCGGCAGGGCTATTGGCAATCGCGCAAGCGAGCGTGGATTGCACTAGGCCTGCGCGGTGAGGTTGGCCGCGGCGATGTGCTCCCGAGTGGTGCCTCGAGTGTGTACTCAGGCTCCAGTGAGTGGAGCGGCTTCCGGGGCACGAAACGTGAGGCGCAGCAGGATGAGCGCAAGATGCGCAAGTTCGGCCGCACGTTTGGACAAGACCTTATGCGCGGTGAGCACAAGGTCGGGCAAAATCTAACTTGGGTCAAGGGCGACCGTGAGAACCTTGATGACACCAGCCGCAAGATACTCGCCTCCGGGGCAAAGACCAAAATGGCCTTCTCCCCACCCTCCTCCGATAACGACTACGATTACCCCACCGACATGCTCCTCAAGTACTCCGGTACGAGCATATTTGACCCGGTGCTCTGCGAGCTAGCGTATCGCTGGTTCGCTCCCCTCAACGGGTCAATCCTTGATCCCTTTACCGGCGGCCCAACCCGCGGCTTCGTGGCAAGTTACCTAGGCCACCCCTACGTCGGTATCGACGTCCGCCCAGAACAGGTCGCCGCCAACAACGCAAACTGGACTGAGATTCTAAACACCCTTGAGGTCACCGGCAACAGCGTTGCCGACAAGCCGGCGCCGCGGTGGATGGTCGGCAATAGCCACGAGCTTGATCGGCTTATCACGCCCACCGAGCGCTTCGATCTCGTGTTCACGTGTCCACCCTACTACGACCTTGAGATCTACTCTGAGATGGGCGAGGATGGCTCGACCAAGCAATCATACGATGAGTTTATCTACTGGTACGGCACGATCTTCGAGAAGGCGGTTGGCTATCTTCGTGATAACCGGTTCGTGGTGGTCGTCGTAGGAGAGATACGTGACAAACGCAGTGGCGCCTATCGAAACTTTGTAGGGGACACGATCAACGTAATGCGGGGCATAGGTCTCGAGTACTACAACGAGGCGGTATTGCTCACCGCCGTCGGTAGCCTGCCGCTCAGAGTAGGTAAGCAATTCGGTAAGTGGCGTAAGCTCGGGAAGGGGCACCAAAACGTGCTAGTGTTTTGGAAGGGCGATCTTGGCAAGATTGCTAAAGAGTTCCCGTTGCTAGGCGGGGAGGAGGAGTCGGCATGACTGCGCGAGGCAAAATCCCGGTACAGACACCCGAGGAAAGGGCATTTCACGCGCCTACCGGGCCGACGTCGGCCGCGAGTGACGCTACAGGTGGTCAGACACCAGTAGGCGCCGCGGAGGCACCTTCTCGGCGCGCTCAAATGTTGTACTATCGGTTTACCACAGATGAGGGCACGGAGGGGAGGCTTATCTGGTTATCAGAGCGCGAGGTCGCGCTATTGCGCGGCTTACTAGCGATTGCCGTAAACCACTGGCCGGTCGGACACATCAAGCTGCCGGTTGAGGAGGTGCGAGCCTTACGAGCACGACTCGGAGGGTAAAGGGTCGCCGCTGTGGGCCGGGCTACCCACAGCGGCTGTTCGCCAAGGAGGATTAGTGACCGTATGGACGAAGCACAAGCATTGTAACACGACTCGGGATAGAGCGCAACAAGGAGAATGCAATGGCTATTACCGAGATGCCGAATTGGCGCCGTGCCATGGCCGGTAAGGTGTGCCGGCACTACAACGGCATGTTCAGCAACTATCGCTGCGCCGCCGGCGTCACCTACCGAGAGGTGCAATACGGAAGCTTTAGCCGCTATGGCGCGGCAACGTATCCTTGTTGCACCGGTTGGCCTAACGGAGAGGCGGCCGCGCGCTATGCACTTTGCGAATCAAGGAGCTGGGAATGATCAGCGACCCGATGGCTTTAACTCCGGTCGAGCGGCACGGCGCGCTGTGGGTGAAACGGGACGACCTATTCGAAATAGCCGGCGTGCGCGGCGGCAAGGCGCGCACGGCGTGGGTCATGTGCGAGAAAGTGAGGACCGGCATCACGACCGCCGGCAGCCGGCATAGTCCGCAAGTGAACATCATTGCCCACATAGCGCGCCATCTCGGCGTGCCGTGCCGCGTGCACGTGCCCGATGGCCCACTCACACCCGATCTGCGGCTAGCGCAAGAGGCGGGCGCCGTGCTCGTACGCCATAGGCCGGGGTACAATAGCGTGATCATCAGCCGCGCGGCAAGAGACGCGGCGGAGCGCGGTTGGGAGTACGTGGCGTTCGGTATGGAGTGTGATCCCGCGGTGTACTTCACCGGCCGGCAGGTTGCGAATCTTGACATGGCGTTCCGTCGCATTGTCGTACCGGTGGGCAGTGGCATGAGCCTGGCCGGCATCCTATGGGGCATTTGGGCGAGCGTGTCGGCGGACATGCCGGACTCTCCGCCGGTGCTCGGGGTGACCGTGGGCGCCGATCCGGAGCGCCGGCTGGACAAGTATGCGCCGGTCGGTTGGCGCTACATGTGCAACCTAACGCGCGCAAAGCAACCGTATCACGAGCCGGCGCGCATAACCCAATTTGGCGACCTTGCACTCGATCCGTACTACGAGGCAAAGTGCTTTGATTTCCTCGAGCCTGATGATGTGCTTTGGATTGTCGGCATCCGACAATCGGTTGCCGCACCGGCAAAGGCGGCCCGGAGTGTCTGACTACCAGCAACCGGGATTATTTCCAGACGAGTTAACCGTGGGCCAGCGCGTGCGCATAGGTAACACCGACGTTATCTGGAACAAGCCAGCAATCGGTTATACCGGCGTCATTGTCGATGTCAAGCTCGCGGGCACGGCAAAAGTACCATACTACCATGTCAAACTAGATGAAGCGATAGGCGGCATCCGGACGGGCTGGTTCCGGCGCGCCGAACTACGTCAGGAGAGCTAGCATGCGTTGCCCGAAATGCGAGAGCCAACATATCAGCACGCGCTACAAGCGTGAGTACGGTCAGGAATACCTGCTGCGCACGTGCGGCGGCTGTGGTTACATGTGGAAATCACCGTGCAAGGACGCCAAACGCTACGAGGCGCCCACGGTGTACCGCGGCGTGGGCACGCCGCCTAAGCCGATATACGAGTAACTCGCGCTACGGAGGAGAAAGTGACTGAGGAAACTAGGGCTATTACAGAGTACACCGACCCCAGCTACAATGCCGGCGCCATCGTGCCGTTCATGGCCGGCCGGCTCACACGCGACCAAGTCGAGCTAATCAAGGCCACCGTGGCAAAGGGGGCCACAGATGACGAGCTTGCCTTGTATCTCTACCACGCACAGCGCTACGACCTAGACCCATTCCGCCACGAGATCTGGTGTATACGCACGCGCGAAGGCGACCCCATGACCATTTTCACAGGCCGGGACGGGTATCTCAAGATCGCCATGCGCGACCCCGGTTACGCCGGCATCCAGTCGTTCGTAGTCAAAGAGGGCGATGACTTCGAGATTGATGCTGAGTCAGGGCAGGTGCGGCACAAGTTCCGTGCCGACCGCAACCGGGCCAGCGCGCTGATCCTCGGGGCGTGGGCGCGGGCAAGACACACAGACCGTCCGGATATCGTGTGCTTCGTGGAGTTCTCCGAGTACAACCGAGAGAAGTCGCCAAGCTGGAAGAACAACCCGAGCGCCATGATATGCAAGGTGGCTGAGGTGTTCGCCTTGCGCCGGCAATACAACGTGTCCGGTCTTGTGGCCTATGAGGAGGTTGAGTTGCCGGATCGTGGCGACAATGGCACGGTAGACCGCCGGGCAAACGCCCAGCGCCGGCAAGTAAATCAAGCGCGCGCCGGCAAGCCGATATGCAACAAGTGCAAGAAGCCCGTCGTATCGGTCAAGGTGGGCGATAAGGTCTGGACAGTCGAGCAGATCGTGATCGGGAGCCAAAAACGCTTCAACGAGGTCTTGTGCTACGGCTGCGCGGCGAGCAAAATGAAGGCACCGTCAAGCCAAGAGCCACCCAAGCAAGAGCCGAAACAATCCCCCAAACCCAAGCCCGAGCAAAAGCCGCCGCCGCCGGCCGATAATACGCCACACAATCCCGAACAAGATGCTGAGCGTAAGGAGTTCCAAGAGGCTTGGGAGAACTGGACGGCCATGTACCGGTACGCTCGAGAGATCGGCGTTGAGAACATTGAGCCGGTGTCGTTCCCGGTGCCAATTGCGGAGTTACGCCAGCGAATGGCTGCGCTGACGGATCGCATTAAAGCGCAAGAGGACAAACTCGGTGATGATATAGCCGATATGACCGTAACCGAGGGCGCCTTTAGCGAGGTCGAGGACGAGCCTGTCTTTCCGGATGAGCTACCACTAGAGTAACTCTCGTTATAACCGGGGGAGTGGCATATGACGCGTCACCTACACGCCTCATGGTTCGTAGATAACTTCACTTTGCCCGAGCTGCGGCGGTACCTAACCGATTTCGAGCTCGAGGCGTGGACCTCCAATGAGGAGGGTGCTAGCGATGTTGGCTTTTGGGAGGAGCTAGCTGATATCGCGCGGCTTGCGATCAAGACCCGCAAACACCGCGACGGCTATCTTGCACCCCGCCGCGCGGGCGGGCCGCGGCGACTCGATCCAGAGGAGGTCAAGGAGCGAGTTGATCTCGTTGATCTGATCGGTCGGGATGTGACTCTCAAGCGCGCCGGCAATGCCTACCGTGGTCTCTGTCCGTTTCACCGCGAGCGCACGCCGAGCTTCTTTGTGTTTCCCGACCACAACCGCTTCAAATGCTTCGGTTGCGATAAGGGAGGAGATGCGTTCGTGTGGGTTATGGAGTCCATGGGACTCACGTTCTCCGGGGCGCTTGAGTATCTAGCGCGGGAGGCCGGCTTGCCCGGCGCCGTCTTACACCCGGCGCACCCGCCGCGGCGCATCTTGCCCGTATGACCCAGCAACGCTCATACCGTGTCCAGCGGGACGGGGATGACTTCTTGTACCTGTGGGACGACTACGGCATTGGCGTAGGCGTGACCCAATTGTATGAGAGTCACCACGACCTGTATGGTCAGATAGTTGTTATGAGCACGTTGCCCGACCAACCGGGCCGCCTCCATAAGAGTCGTCTTAATCTTGATAGCGCTCGTAGTCGCAAGACGTTAGTCACTGAGCTGCGGACGCGTGTCAAGGAAGCTACGATTCCGTGGGATGATATCTTTGAGGTGGCGTGTGTTTACACTGAAGAGCAGTACCGGGCCGGCCCGCCCGTGATAAATCTTGCACAGGAGGGGGTAGTGTCCCAAGATTATCTTGTCGAGCCGCTGCTGCCTGAGGACACCATCACGATCTTGTTTGGTGATGGTGGCGTGGGCAAGAGCTACGTCTCAATGATGTTAGCGCTGGCGGTGCAAACAGGCAGTCGGCTACCGGCCGGACTAAAGGTGAAGCGCAAGACCAACGTGTTATATCTGGACTGGGAGAGCTACAAAGAGGATCAGGTCGAGCGTTTCGGATCGTTGCTTCTCGGAATGAACATCGATTGGCCGGAAGCGTTTTGGTATCGCAGCCAGTCGCAAACGATACGCAACGACGCATCGTATCTGCGGGCTGAGGTGTCCCGCCGCGACATCGGCCTTGTCGTGATAGATAGTCTGGGTCCAGCATCCGGCGGCAATCTGCGTGAGGAGGAGACTGCTATCGCGGCAATGAACGCCCTGCGCTCTCTCGGTACAACGTGCCTGGTGCTCGCGCACGTGGCAAAGCATGATCCTTTGCCCGGCGCCAACGGCAGCAGCCGACCGACGCCTTTAGGTAGCGTTATGTTCCAGAACTTAGCCCGTTCAACGTGGGAGCTGCGCAAGAGCGATAGCGCGGAGGCGAGCACGCTGCAGTTAGGCTTGTATCACCGGAAGTCAAATCGGGGGCGGATTGAACCCCGGCCAATTGGGTTAACTTTTGGCTTTGAGGGGGGTATCGGAACCGGTCAAACGCTCATGGTAACGCCACGTAACCTTGATGTAGGGGATGTGGCAGAGCTTGCCGCTCGAGGGTCAATATCATTCCGCCTCCAGTCAGCACTTCGAGAAGGAGCCAGAACCACCACAGAACTCGCGGATGAGCTTGGGTGTAAAGAGGATACGGTGTATCGTGTTTTACGACGGCGCACCGATCTCTTTACGCTGATCGAAGGCGGCCAAGGCCGCGGCAAATCTAGTATGTGGGGACTACTCGCAGTCGAGAGAAAGGAGGCTGGATAGGCCATAAAACCGGACATTTGCGGCTAGCAAGCGCACCAGTAAGGGGGTAGTAGTAACTATGACGACGGCCGGCCGGGCTTGCCATAATATTAATCGGATATTCGGATCGCCTGTATATAAATATAATATCCGATTTTATCAGGTAAGTAAGTGTGCGTGATCTGTTTCACGCACACACACTTACTTACCTGGAAAACCGGATATCCGATTAAGAAAGTCGGACATGTCCGACTTTAGGTGTCCGGCTAAAGACATGTCAAAACCGGGCTATCAGGGCTCAGACTGGAGGTGTAAAGCACATAACTGCACGGGTTTACGGGCTGTAATATCTCATTAGTGAGGAGGTAAAGGTGACTAGTAACAAACCAACACCGGAGAGCGAGGAGCGACGGGCAGAGTTGCTCGCCACGTGGATTCGGCTAGCCCACACTGCCGGCATGCGTCCTACTACGGATTTCGTGAAGGGATTAGTGTCCGGCTTGGGCTTCCCGGAGTACGAGGAGCGGTGCATAGCGGATACCCTCCCCACGCATACCCGGCTACGTGCGTCAGCAACAAGTGCGACCTACTGGTCCCAGCTCATCATACGGGTTTACCGTGCCATTGACGTGCCCATTGTAGACGCTGATGATGGCCCAAAAGAGGGTTCCGTGCCCAGTTATCCGGTTCCCGGCTACTTGGTCAGCCTAGGCTGGGACGGCGCGCGCATCACAAAAGGGTTCTTGTTCGAGGGCAAGGATGAGTACGACAATCGGGAGTACTATCGTTTCGTAACCGAGGCCGGCGTGGGGCAAGGCTCTTGGGTTAAGGGCGATGGCCTCCCGGAGAACTTCCATCGGAGTTTCGCGGACGCCGGCAACGCCGCAATCGAGATGCAGAAGTCGTTTATCCGCCAAGCGCAAGACCAGCTCGGTAAGCTGGTGTCCTACGTTACAGAAGGGTACTAAGTTATGTATGTAGGGCTTGTGCTGCCGGCGGACTTGTCTTGTCCGCTGTGTCGGCAAAGTAGTGGCGTGGTGCACCTGATCCCACCGGTCGACGGGGAGTGGAAATACTACTGCAAGGGCTGCGGTTACCTAATCGTACCGGTGGAGTTGCAATCCAAAGAGCCGCTGCCGGAAGGGGCAGTCGGCCGTGTTACCGCCGTGCGGTACCATCTGCTGATAACCGAGCCGCATACGTATCAACAAAATCAGGAGGGCGCGGATGCGCAAGCAGTTTGACGGCAAGCTGGTTAAGTTTACCCCGAATCCAAAAGACATTGAGGAGGTGACCCTCACGTTCAAGTGCAAGGTGTGCAAGGCTGACTATCTCGATATGGCGCGGCTGTACTTAGAGCCGGCTAACATCATCGTGGATAGCCTCCAAGGCACGTTTTCGGTGCAAGAGTCCAAGACCGGCGCACAGCAACTCAAGCTCGATGAGGCGGCGGGGCAAGAGTACTCCAAGTGCGAGGGCTGCGGGGGTGTGGCCGATACGCCGGGCGGGCTGTGTAATCTGTGCGCAGAGGAGCACGCGACTAAGGGGTGTCCATTGTGCCTTGATGCACCACCTGATCCGGTATTGTGCAAAGGGTGCCTCGACCTCTTGGATGCGATCAGGAATGGCACGTCGGACCTTGCGCCGGCGATGCACGAGCTGATTGGCAAGGCGCGCGAAGGTCAATCGCTGCTCGCTGAGGAAATCGTAGAGCTTACCGCGCTAGTCGCCAATGTGGCGGGGATATCGGGGGATGAGGAGGATGGGCAAAGTGACCCCTTCTCAGACCTTGCGCCGGGAGATCTCGTGCCTGGGGACTACGCACAATGTCAGGCTTGCGAGCAGGTATTTGCAAGCCTTAACCCGCTCTCTGAGACCTTGTGCCCGGCGTGCCGGGAACAACTCGAGGAGCGCTCTAACAAGCAACGTCGTGGCCGCAAGGAGCGTGCTGAGGCCGAGGTAGCCTAATGGGCAGGAGGGATAGCGATATCGTAGGCTACACGTTCCTAAGTCAGAGCGAGGAGAGTTTTCAAGACCGATACGTTATCCCTCTCGCCAAGATGTTCGGCTGGTGCTATTACCACACGCATAACTCCCGGCACAGCGCGGAAGGTTTTCCGGATCTCGTTCTTGTCCGCCCGCCACGCATAATCTTTGCCGAGTTGAAGGCTAAGGGCAAGAAACCCACACGGGCGCAAGAGGCGTGGCTTGAGCTTCTCGGTAGCGTGCCTGGCGTTGAGGTCTATGACTGGACGCCGGATGACGCTGACCGGATTGTAACGATACTGGAGAGGTGACCTAAACATGGCACCACGACGGGGGCCGGGTATCGTGTTACCACCGCGCAAGTCGCCGGTGGCCGCGCCGATACTCGCAAACAAGCAAGTACCCTTCTGGCTCTACTCGTTGCGCGCGGCCAAGAGTGATTCCGACTCGCTCAAGAGGATTCTTGCAGCGTGGCATAAGAAACATCATCCTGATTGCCGCGCGTTGCAGAGCGGCCGGCCAATGTGCAAGGCACTCGAGCTTATACTTCAAGGCGTCAAGTTGGCCAAGGTGCACAAGGAACTCGCGGCGCAACTGGTGTTATCGCTCGATGCTGAGCACCTTGTGCGGCAAGATGATGAGTGGGAGGGCTAACGTATGGCTTTGTGGGGGGAGGAGCCCGATTTTACGCGGGCAAGCGGTGAGTGCATATGCCCGCATTGCCAGAAGCCATATTACAAGCATCCGTTCGATTGGGACGTACTAGGCTACGACGGACTGCCGTTCCTAAGGATGCTTTGCGACGGAACGAGGGTTAAACTATGAGCAGCGACTATGGCACGAGGTTAACCGATAGACTGTTTCTGAAGATTGATCAGTTGCAGAAAGACCTCAATCAAGCGCAAGAGGCAATCACGGCGCTGCGTGAGCAATCGACAGAGCTGCAACTAGAGAACATGCGGTTGGGCGACGCGGCGGTCAAAGAGCAAGGCAAAGTGGGTAATCTACTCGAGTACAACGCGCTGCTTCAACGCAAGCTAATGATTGCTGAGAACGCCATTGCCGACAAGAAGGCCCTCGAGCAAGAACACGCGCTGGCCCTTAAACTCATCGCCGTGCAAGACAAGATCGAGGCTTTGCTGCGTAATCCGGCCTATCATCCGGATACTTTCGATGCAATGGTGCTCGAGCGTTCGGATATCATGCGCGCGTGGCGGGCCGCGGTGGTTGACAAGGCGACCAAAGGTGCTAGCATATCAGATAGCACCGTGCAACAACAAGGAGGGTAGCATGGCGCAGCAGGATATATCCGCCAGCCTTCAGATTCAGGACACCGTGTACCGGCTGCTGCAAGACCGACCGGAGTGGCGGCGGTATCTTGAGGAAATGGTGGCGGTTGAGGAGAAGCATGAGGGGGAGCCGAACTATTTCGGCTGGGAGTGGCAAGACGTCCACACGTCGATCTCGGTGATTAACTCCCTAATCACCATGGGCATTGTCGATCTCACGAGCAAGAGCCGCGCCTACACGCACTACAAGCTCCGCTCGCGTGCCGATACACAAGAGGCGTTGGCGGCAGATGCGGTCATGACACAACAATCTGATGAGCCTATCGACGTGCACAGCCTATTTAAGCTCGTGTACGGTCACGATAAGGCCAAAGCCCTCTTGTCCATGGCTGTGAATGCCACGAGCCCGGTGCATTGCTTGCTAGTTGGCCCGCCGGGCACGGCAAAGACGCTGCTGCTCTCCGATATCGGGCGTCTGCCCGGTGCGCACTTCTATGTGGGCAGCACGACCACTAAGGCTGGTCTCGTGAGCCTCTTGTTGCAAGTGCGGCCGCGCTTCCTCGTGATCGATGAGATCGACAAGATGGACGACAAGGACATGACGCCGCTACTCAACCTTATGGAAACCGGCCTTGTCACGCGTCTTGTGCAAGGCTCTCACGAGCGTATGTCCATGGACACGCGCGTCTTTGCCGGCGCCAACGATACCCGACGCATATCACGGGCAATTTTAAGCCGCTTTGCGGTGCGCGAGGTACCGGCCTACACGCCGGCAGAGTTTGTCCGGGTGGCGCAATCGGTGCTCGTCGCCAACGAGGGGCAAGGGCCGGAAATGGCAAAGCTAATCGCTCGCGAGGTTGTCAAGGTCTCGACCGATATCCGGGATGCGGTGAGAGTGGCGCGCATGGCGCGCAATCACCCACAACGGGTATTTGAGGTACTTGGGTGTCTATGGCCGGACCGCACCGGCGGCAATCCTGTTGTAACCCTTCCCAGCGCGGCACCCTCACTCAAGCGTCGCGCGCACGTGTACCAGCCACCCAAGCCGGAGCGTTAATTCGCAATAGGAGGTAATTATGGCCGGCCCGCTCGGATTCGGTGTTTACAGTTACGACCAGGCGTTTGTGGACATCGTAGTGCGCTCAGGCACTACGATGTGTCTCTTGTTCGAGTCAGCACTCGGGCTAGCCGGCAGCATTAAGCAGCGGGCACCGTGGATGACGATTGTCGGCCGGAAGTATTGGCATGAGACGGTGCAAGATGCGATTATGGCGGCCGACGACGGCCCGCAGCGCATGTATAACGAGGCAATCTCTCTTTGCGATAACCATCCGGCCATCGATGTGTGGCAAGGCCTCAACGAGGCCAGTCGCGCGGCCGATACATACTGGCTGAGCCGTCAGGTCGCGGTAGAACTTGGCTTTGCCGATGCGTTGGCTACCAAAGGCAAAGGCATGGTGATTATTAACCATGCCACCGGCAACTTTCCTACCAACGACCCCAACGACGGGCAATATGCCTTTTGGGATGAGTACATTCGGATCGTGCGGCCGTTGATGACCCACCGCGCGGCGCGCTATCTTGGCTTGCACTTGTACAGCGGCTGCGGGCCTTGCTTAATGCAGCAAGACTCGTTCTGGAATGCCCTCCGCCACGAGTCTTACTTGCAAGGCATCGAGGCCCGCGGCCTTACCCCGTTGCCCGTGTTTGTCTCTGAGTGGAGTCACGCGATAGGGTGGAAGGGGTACTTCACCACGGATCAGGTCAAGGCCGATTTCCGTTGGTGGGGAGAGCAGGTACGGGGCAAGATCGCCGGCAGTGCCGTGTTTTGCCTTGGCGATAGCGGCGGATGGGATCATTTCAACATTCAGGGCACTTCGATTGTTGACGACATGATCGCCTTCAATGGCGGGGGCACCGGCGATCCGCCGCCGCCTACCCATGATCGTGCATGGGCGTTTCAGCAGTTCCGGAACTTTGCATGCAGCCAAGGCAGCTCTCTTTGCAACGCCACAGAGCAGGAGATCGAGTCCTATCTTTGCGATACGCCGAACGGCTGCGGGTTGTTTACAGCCGGTAGCCCGGATGCTGAAGTGCGGCAGCTAATTTGCGGCACGCTCACTTGTCCGCGGGGAACGCCGCCGCCGGCTCATGACAGAGCGTGGGCATTCCAGCAGTTCCGGAACTTTGCGTGTAGTCAAGGCAGCTCTTTCTGTAATGCAACGGAGCAGGAGATAGAAGCCTATCTTTGCGATAGTGGCGACGGCTGTGGGTTATTCGTCGCCGGCTCGAGCGGCGAGGAAGTGCGGCAGCTAATTTGCGGCACGCTCACTTGTCCGCGTACGCCGCCAGAGCCTACGTTGCGCCTAAGTGCCAGCACCAGCACGGTGCGCCGCAATCAAACGATTACATTCCAGCTCGTACCTGAGAATGTAGGCACGATAACCGGCATAACGTGGTATCTAGGGGATGGGCGGGTACTTACGCGCGGACCAGAGCTTAGCATTGCGACCTCATATCCGGACGCCGGCACGTTTGGAGCGAGCGCGCGTGTCACCAATGCTGCCGGCACGCAATACACCTCCGGAACACTCAGTATAACCGTGCGGCCCATGCCCACGGTCTCGATTAGCGCCGACGTGCCGCAACCGGTGGTAGGTCAGCCGGTGCGCTTCGCGATCACCGCCCATGATTTCGAGCCGGAGTACGGAGTGGTGGCATATGGCGATTGGGATTTCGGGGACGGCAATTCGATTCGTGTAACCGGCGGCGTGGCATTGGCGAGTTATAAAACCCACGGCGCCTACTCGGTGAAAGCGCGTGTCACGACCAGTCAAGGCAATCTCCAGATCGACTCGAATGTCATTGCCATAAACGTGCCGGCGCCTATGGTTAGTCTCTCCGGGGCGCCAAGCCGTGTTGTGCTCGGCGGCAGCGTGCAACTAAGCGGCACGGTGTCTAACTTTGGCAGCGTGATCGTGGTGGAGTGGCTGGTGGATGATGAGTTTGTGGGCACAAGTACCAGTCTTGTACACAGCCTTGTTATGTCCGTGCCCGGCCCGCACACTATCAGCGCCCGGATCACCAACGAGTACGGGGCGCAGCTACTTACCAACCCGGTCGTGATTACCGTTGATGTGGGTGTGAGCCCCGCGATAACGCTCGCCGCAACGCCGCGCCCGGCCGGCTCTGCGACGTCGTTTGTGGCCGCATGGGGCAACATGGGACAGGTGACGATAGTCTCTATCGAGTTTGGAGATGGTAGGCGCTACAGCGGCCCACCGGCGCCGAGCGGTGATCGCGTGCTCGTGTCGCATATCTATGCTGAGGCGGGCACTTACACGGCGTTTGCCATGGCTGAGAACAGCGTGGGAGAGGCGATAAGGTCACAGGATGTCATGGTTGTCGTGCCGGCGCGCGCCGAAGTTAAGGGTTTGCTTACTGTGAGCCATAACCGGGTGAACGCCGGAGATGCGGTGAACGTTAGGGTAACACTTGATAACGTAACCGCGCTGCAAGGCATCCTCTACGATCTTGGCGGGGGGCAGCACGTGTTTACCAACAAGCAAGATATCACGTTCAGGTACAATGTGCCGGGGGAGTACACCGTGGGCAGCCGCATCTTCCCGACAACCCAACCGAGTTTTGACACCAACCAGCAGACCGTGCAAGTGTCGCAGCAAGGCGAAACTCAGGATAGACCCACGTGGCTCGTGCTGGGTGGACTAGGGGCACTTGTTACTGCGCTCTTTGTGGCAACCCGCTAGGGCAAACATGAAGCATTGCCGGCCGGGGACCCTCCTCCCCAGCCGGCATCTCTTGAGGCAGGGAGGCGACTATGCTAACCGGTCAATGCGTAGGACGGGGCATCGCACACACGCAATCCGGCGTAAGCGTCATGTACGATATGCTAGCTCCCGACAAGAACACGTCGAATCTTGCCTTGTTAGGCCGCGAAACAAAGCGTTGGAAAGACACCTCGGACATGTTCTTGCAGCTCTCAATCAAGCATAGACTCGCGCCGGATGTTGCCGTGCGTGCGTACTTCGCTGAGGAGACGATTAGCACAGTGGCGGAGAACATACGCCTTGGGGTGTGCTGCAATATCGTGGCGATTGCCCTGAATACCGAGGTGCTAGGCGTTTTGGTGCATAGCGATCTTGGCAACAATCAAGCCGCGATCACGCTTCTTGCCATAGACCCGCTGCACATGGCCGGCTCTCCCGGCAACGGGCAACTCCGCGGCGTGGGCACCGGTCTTGTGGCGGCGGCTAGCCGGCAATTGCTCGCGCGCGGTGTTACCGGGGTACTGATACACCCATTTGACAAAGCCGCAGCCTCGTTCTGGAAGGGTCGCGGGTTTATCCCGTGCAACGATGATACCCGGCTTTGTATCACCGGCCGGCCCGCGGTGGAGCGGCTAATTGACGGCTGCACGGTGCGCCCGGAGGGCGGTTGTGACACGGTGATCTGTGGTACGCCGGCCTTTACAATCGGCGCCCGGCGACCCACGCACGCCTTTAATGTAAGGGCTTCTGCAATAGAGCGCCGCGTCTGTTCGGTGTGTGGTAAAGAGGCCGATCATAGCGCATTTGAGTGTGATCTAGAGCGAGATATTAAGATAGGTCGCGCCTCGGGTTATCCGGAGTGTTGCATTCAATACTATATCGAGAGTAAGCGCAATCCCGATTTGCCGCGTTGGTACAGCACAAAATTGCGCTATTTGCCTTGCCCTAGTTGTGCCGCAAGAGTAGGCAATGCTCGGAAGTGGTACACGCATCGTGAAGCGTGCAAGGTTCTCAATCAACCGGTTATGATCACCAGCTAGTTTCCACGAGGGCAAATTAGGCGGTTCCCCGCCAGCAAGCCTGAGAACCGCCATTGCATTTGCTGTGCCCCACGTGCTATGCCCCACGCGGGCACGGGGAGGGTTAACCGAGCGGCTTAAGTGCCCATAGTTTATAATGCGATGACTGGCGTTGTCAACTTGATGGGGCATGTAGTTTTGCAGGGGGTGTACTTGATGTGTGATAACGCAGGACGAAGCTTAGATGTATATTTAGCCGCCATCTATGGCCGATGCCCGGAGTGCGGAAAGGGACGATATCCGGTTGTGCGCGGGGATGGACTGGTTACTGAACGCCTTGGCTGCGAATGCTGCCCTCCAGAGAAAGACGAGAGGCGGGTATCGTAATGATTATGGTCGACCGGCCGCGCTTCTACACGAATAGCGTGCTCGGTAGGCAATGGTGGTGTCACATGTGGACGGATGGGCCGGCGGAGGAGCTACATGCCTTTGCCCGGCGTATCGGTTTGCGCCGGGAATGGTATCAGGAGCATCACGTTTTATCGCACTACGACCTAACTGTTTGCATGAGAGAGCGGGCGCTCAAAGAGGGTGCTGTACTAACTGACCTCAGAAAGTACCTTGCCGCGTGCCGACTGCCCCTAGAACCATCGTAGCCCTGATATCAGCTCAGGGCTACGGTTTATCTTCTCTCATCTCACTCGCCGCGCCGTGCGGTTTAACCCGCGCCGGTCATCTTCGCGAGATAGTTGCGCGCCCATTTGTCTGGATCACCAGGGCGATACTGGGCGGCCTGGATACCCGCCTGGTAGCTGGACACGATGTGGGCGGCGGGCGGGGCACCGATGAAGCGCTGGATACCGGACGAGTAGTTACTCGCCATCCGGCCCTTGGCTGCGTTGTAGGCAGCCGCGCCGTTTGCGGTGCGCCGGGCGTACTTGGCCTTTGCGCTCTCGAGAGTTGGCATGATTATCACCTCCTTTCCCTCTTAGGATAATATCATAACTTTTTTTGTGTGACTCCGCTTATTGGGCCGTGCCGAGAAACTCCTGTTGCCTGACAATCCACGCCTCGGCATCTTGTAACTCGTGAGCCAGTATATCATGATATGCTTGATCTCGTATAGCCTCACTTATCGGTGCCACCCGGTGCATTGCCGTGCCGCGCGCCCGGTCAATTGCCATCTTGACCAAAGCCGGCGGGTAGCCCTTGACCTCGAGTTCAAGCTCGTAGCGCATGATCAGGCCAACCGCGTTCTCAAGGCTCATTAGCAACCACATCCTTGAGCCTTGTCCATCGCCTGCTTTCTCTCGAGCGCCTCGAGCACGTGATCGCGCTGCAAGGCGTGGTCGAACTCATGTAGTAGCACGGTGAATGCGTTGTTCACGAGATCGCCGCCGAGACTACGGATGCCGCGCTCGAATAGCCACACAAGGCCGTGTTGGCTGTACGGATAGCCGGGCCACTCGCGCGCCCAAAGACCAAAGAACAATCCGTTGGGATTGCCGCCGGCCTTCTTTTGCTCCGGCGTGGCATCAAGCTGCGCAAACACCGGAATCGCATCGGCCATGTAGACCACGGCGCGGTCGTTGTGCGCCTTGGCACGATCAAGGGCGGCCCTGACCGCGGCAATGAACGCGGCGCTTGGCATGTTGCTCATAGCTCAACCCCCTTGTCTTTCAGCTCTTTTCCGAGGCAGGAGAAGAAGGATTGCAGATACTCGCGGGTATTGGTGCCTTGGGCGGCAATCCGGCACGTGGTGGCCGCAGAGCGCATAGCCTGTAGCCTAGACTGCTGCCCCGGCGTGGGTACCCGTACTTCAATGCCGTTTTGGCAATAGAGCGCCTGTTGTTCCTCATCGAGCGGGCCGACAATGCCGCGGCTAAAGACCAAGCTCTTACCGGCGCCCAGCTCGTACCTGATGCAAGGTGTCGTCCGGGCAAGGCCGGCATCGACAACGATACCGGGGTCGTCCGCTCCCGTCACCCATTCCGCCACGCTCGGCAAGATATCATCCTCGGTGTGGACCGCATGTGGCCGCACGTCAAGAGATGGCGTGGTGTCAAGGTGCGTGGTAGGGAGGTTGCCGCCCATGATGGCGATCTTGTCGTCAATAGCCGAAATGCGTTCTTCAAGCGTGGCAAGGCGCTGGCCGGCGGGCGCGCCCGGTGTCGCCGGCCGCACGTCGGGTGTCCTTTGCCAATCGCACGTCTCGCAGTAGGTCGTGTCGGGCGGCGCCGGTTGCACGTTGACCACGGTGATCTCAGGATCGTTCTTGATCGCCTCCGCATGCGGAGAGCAGAACGTAAACGTCTCGGTATCCCCGGTGCTGTCCATTAGGGTAATGGAGAAGTACTGGTCGGTCATAGTGCGTGCACCCTCGTTATTGACTTTTGCAGAGAAGCCCATGGCGGTACCCGCGATGGCGTTGGTGAGTTTTGGTAGAGACTCAGCAAAGATAACTAAGACCTCGTGCTCGATGGTATTACCGGTGGCGTCTTTCAATGGCATGCGCTTGCCGCCGGGGTAGCGGATGCCGTCATAACCTGCCTTACGGAGCCATTCGTTAACAATCTTCCTCGAGCCGGTTAACTTTGCCAGTGCGTTGTAAACATCATCGTTGGTGGCTGACTTGCCAGCAAATTGTTGTAAATCTTCCCACAGCGCCGAGTACTTTGGCGCCATTCTGTCTGCGATATTAGGGTCTACAGCATCATCGACGTCAAACAGCCGCAGGTTCTCCGGCACGTTGATAATGCGGACGTTAGGACCAGTTTTAGCAAGGGCAATCTCCTCGTCAATGCTTTTCAGAGCGGCCTGCCAGTGTGACAGGAACTCATCTGCGTTAGGTGTAAACCTTCTGTTTACAGGATCGGAATACCATTCAATATGCTCTATGGCACGCGCTCTGTTTCTTTGTAACTCATCCAATGGCGGCATGAGTGTTTGTCTTTGTTGTGCATAACTATCTGCCACCCTCGAATCACTTGTCACGTAGTATCCAGGGCCATACAGCCCGTTAGGGTCAAACCGCGCCGCATCAGGCTTGTCGAACGCGGTGCCCGTGCCGTGATAGAAGCGGCGCAGCGCCCGCACATATTGTTCGCTCATTGCTCTAGTCTCCTTGGGAGAGTCCGGTACGACAACGACCTCGCCTTTATTGAAATCATAAACCTTACCGCCGACGCGTACAGAAGGATTGCCGGCTGCATCGAGACGAGTTACAATACCCTCTTTGCCAACCTGCGCTAAGGCGCCTGCCCTAAAATCGCGCACGTAGTCCGGTGGGCCGGTTACACGCTCGATCCTAACCCTTGCGCCCTTCTGTAAAACACCAACCTCGAGGGCTACGTGGCCTGTGCCAAATCGAGCGGCGTACTGAGGAAATAATACCGCTTGCCGGAGGTCTTCTTGTCCGGCACCAAAACCCCACTGACCACGCTTGATGATTATACCGTCGTGGCCGGCGGCGCGAATAGCTTCGATATCTAGAGCACGCAGCGTGGCACCATTTGCTTCTTGCAGCACATAGGGATAACTGAAGTTAACATGCGCCGGCTCAGGCGTTCCAAAGTGCCCCGCCGTCCGGGGTGTGGGTGCAATGTAAATACCGTCGCCCAAAAGATACTCGCGACCGAACCTAACTTGTTGCTCCGCGGTCAAGCCACCATACACGCCGCTACCGCGATAGCCATTGAGGGTGATCGGTTTACCCGTTTCGGCAAAACTCCAGTCTAGTGCGCCGGCCATGGCCTTACTCCGCGGGCTCGCCGGTGTTCACGCGCTCCGCAAGATCAAGGGCCAACGAGCTAGCGTTCCACGCAAGATCAGCCGCCGCCTCGAAGTCAATACGCTCATGGCCCGCGATTAGGTGCTCTTTAAGAGCGCCGAGTATCTGCCGGAGTACTCTGTGGTCAGGATTAGGCAGCAGGTGGTCAATGGTTTGCGTGGCCTCAGCAACGAGTAGGCGCGACAAAGGGGCGTACAATGGCCGGTAGTCAGGTTTCTCGGTGGCGCGTTTCAAGTACCGGAAGGCCGCGGCTAGCTGCTTTGCCACGGTGCAATACGGGCAGCCCTTGTTGTCGCGGTCGGTGATAGTAGGCTCGACGCGGATGGCACTTATGCCGGGGCGGGTAACTTTGGAGCGGACCAGCTCGGTTGCTGTATCCCGCACTACCTCCCGGAGCGCCTCACCAACATACGGCAGCACCTCACGCAGGATACCTTGCATATTCATCACCTTTTGCGGCTTTTCACCACGTTAGCACGCACAAGCCCTTGTGTCAAGCCGTCTACGTGGTATAATCGCTCACATGGGAACTATATAATAGCGCCTGATTCTACAATCAGGCGACAAGAGGTTGAACGAGGTGGCGATTCTCGAGAAGCCTCTACCAGGTAGCATCTGGAAATGCCCTTGTGGCTACGAGGGCAACTGGGGTGCGGTGTGCGGCCACCGCAAAGGTTGGAAGTCCCGACCGCAATGCAAAGGGAAAATTTGGAAGGTAAGGGACAGCGCCGACGACGAGCCGCAACTTACACCGCCGACAAAGCCACGTTGGACCACTGACCAGCCTCCGCCGGATCTGGACACCGCCGGCACGCCGCTTGACCTTGAGCCGGAGCCGGAGCAGCCGGATACCCGGCGGCCTAGTCTGCTAGATGAGTGGTATCCTAATCTTAACGATTTTAACGATGAGCCTGAAGATCCGGAGGCGTTGGCGCAGCGGCTTAATCGCCAGCAAAGCGAGTTACCGGCCGACGTGCCGGTGGGCGGGGATGAGGAGTGGAGTGTCGAGCCGCCGGCCGGCCCACCTAAAGTATCCAGCGCCAAGGAGTTCGTCGCCCTCCCCGTGACATTGCGCGTGTGGTATGACTGGTACCGCCAGCACGGCTGGCATCAAGGAGATGGCTCGATAGGGGCGTGGATAACCGACATGCTCCTTGACCATATTACGAACTGCAGTGGACTTGCAATCGTGATCGTAAATCGAGAGGAGGTGGGACTGCTTGAGCCAGCAACAGCCGGGGCTTAGTAGTGCAGACTTCCGTGAGCAGTTTCAACGCCGGGCAGCCGCGGGTACGCTCAAGCGCAACGGCACGTCGGCCGTTGCCGATCCGCTTGAGGAGGCGCTCAAGATCAAGAAGCAACTCCTAGGCGACAAGATCATCGCGCATTCGGTGGCTGATGCTGAGGCGGAGGCCTTGAAAACCCAAAACGAGTTACTCAAGGCTCAGATCGAGCAAGAGCAGCTCAAGGAAGTGCGCGAGCAACAGCGCACGGGGCGTGCGGGGACGAACGACGAGTGGGTGCAATACATCCTAAAGCAACTTGAGGGCACCCAAGCGCAGCTATCCGAAACGCAGCGCGCGCTCAGCGCTCAGCAACTGGATATGCTAAACGAGCGCATTGCCTTGCTCCAGCAGGAGCTGGGGCGACAGACGGCTGAGCGCAACCAGCCGCCGCAATCTACCATGAGCCTTGTCAAGACAAGCGTTGAGGAGGCTAAGGCGCTAATTGAAATGTTCTCCCCGCCGTCTAGGGAGCCGGTTGCTCCGGCGCCGCAAGGGGATGACGGGGCTGTCATGGCGTGGGTGCGCCGGGCGGAACTCGAGCACCAGCGCTACATGGCGGAGCGCGAGGATCGGCACGCGGAGCGTATCCGGGAACTTGAGCTTGCGCATGAGACGCAAGTGCGCGATATCGCGGCCAAAGAGCAGCATTACCAGCGCGTTGATCGCTTCTTGTCGGAGACGGCGCCTAAAGTGGTCGATATCCTAGGCCGGTTCGTGGAGCACATGACGCGCGGTGGCGCCGGTGCGCCCGCCGCCGCCTATGCGGCTACAGAGCCGGCGCCCGCTGTGCGGGCGGCAAGTGCGCCAAACGGCGCTCTTACCATGTCGTGTGTGCAATGCGGCACGATGATCATGTACCGGGAGGGCTGGCCCGGCGTAATCTGCAACGGTTGCGGGGCGGAGTACGGTAGCAACGCGCCGGCTGATGAGCAAGGGGGTGCGATATGATGTTGCTAAGGCGTCCCGGCGCCGCGAACGCCGAGCTGCTATTGCAACTCATAACCGAGGTCACGGCAGATGCTACTGATCAGGAGCTGGCCGCGCACGTGCAAGCCGGCACGTGGCCGGAGGGTTTTATCGAGCGCGCCTTGCGCTATATCGACGACAATCCCTCGCTCATCGGTGTTTCTGATCGTGAGTTCTATGCCGCCTTGCAAGTGGTGCGCCCTGACCTTGGAGAAGTGCTGGCTACGCCGGCCGGCCAGAAGTGGGTCGAGCGGGTAGGTACGCGCTTAGCGCTCGGTCTACCCATGCGGTGGCTCGGCCTAGGGAGGTGACACGGTGACAGACATCATCTCGCAAGCCACGTTGCCGGATGGCCCGCCCGGCGCGACGCTAGCGTCTGCCTACGCCTATCCGGCCTATTTCTCCACGCGCCCGGATGATGATCTATCGACCTTGCGGCTGGATTTTAGGCGCGCCGAGCGCATCGACACGCGCGCCTTGCGGCAGCTAATCGACGGATTGGCTATCGAGTTTGGGAACAACGGGGAGTTGCCCATCGCATACTACCTCTGGGAGCGCCCTATCGTCAACGTGTCGGTGCCTAGCCAGATTTGCGTGGGCGGCTATTGCGCGGACGTGCCGGGACAGATTTGCGTGCCGTTCACCGATTGGTGCATCCCGTTGGCCGGCAGTACGCTGGTTAGCGCCTACGAGTACCGGCTCTGGATGGCGGGGCGCATTACCGGTCCCGGCCCGGTCGTGCCTATGGTCGCCGGCTTGTCCGCGAGCGTGCGGGCGCTCGCGCCGGCCGCCGTGCTAATCATCGTTATGGGCATCATTGCCGGTCTGATCTCTGTGTTCAGCATCTTGTCGGCGGCAACGGGCAACCTGAAGGCGCGGGAGGTGCTGGACTTCGGGAGAGATGTGATACGCGCGCCGGGGGAGAATATCGCGGCTCCGGTGCGCGAGGCCATGTGGCCGCTGGCCGCGTTGGGTTTAATCCTCGTGGGCGGCTCTTTGCTATTTCCAATTGCGCAGGCGCGTGCCAACGTGGATGTGCCGGTGGGTGGCGGCCGTGTATCGGTGGGCGGTGAGCTTGGCGGCTCGCGGCCCGTGCGCGTTGTCGGAAGGGGGTGAGCGGGCAGCACTTGGGTAGGTGACCATGGGCGGGCGATATTAACTAGGGAGGTTTACCATGCATCTCGTTCGAACCGGCTCCGCGGCCGCTGTGGGCGTGGCAAGCGGTATGCTCGAGACCTCGAGCATGGCGCCCATTGTCCTCGGTGGCTTTGCGATCACGCCCGCGGCGCTTGTTGAGGGTTTGGCCCTCATCGGTGGTGGTGCGCTCCAGTACTTCTCTCCGTTCACGATGCCCAACATCGTAGACGGGGTGGTAGACGGCGGCGCCGCCCTTCTTGGTCGTCGGGTGGGCACCATGGTCGGTACCCGGTTCCTCTCCGGCTCTGCGTACGCGCGGGGCGGCGGGTCCTTTGCACCGTACCAGGTGAATGGCGCCGGTGCCGCGCGTGGCTACGTAGGTAGCGTGGCCGGTGCACCAAAGCGCACTCTGGTCTAAGAGGGGTGCTTGGCACCCCTCCCTTCACATCCGTTCCCGCTCGGATGGGAATTGAAACATTAGGGAGGTTCTAACGTGGCGCCAACCAAGAGCTATCTTATCCCGATTGGCGACCTCAGCCTCGATGCGCGGGTCTCCATTCGCCAGAACGCTGAGGAGGTGCTGGTTAACGCCGCACGCGACCTCGCGATCCGCAGCAACGACCGCGACCTCATCATCCGCGACACGCTGCCCAACACCGACTTGGGTCTCGCCGCACAGGAAGACTGGCTCATCGCCGGCGCGGGCGTCGTGGCAACCGAGCTGCAATACATCTCGGCCGTCTTGGCAGTCGACCGCTGCATCGTGTTCTACGGCCTTGGCGTCGAGACTGCGGCCGCGAGCATCTCGCGGCTGCGCATGACGTTGGGCGCCGGGAGTGCCCTTATCCGTGGCGTGTACCAGCTCGAGCAGCTCTACAGCCGCCTCGAGCCCGCCGGCTACTTCTCAGAGGCCGTGTTGTTCACGCGCCAAGAGACCTGCCGGATCATGGTCATGCCGCGCTTGGCATTCGCTGCCAACACCGAGCGCTTGCATCTGCTAGCGCGCACAATCGAACCCATTGGAGCCATCGTCTCCGCGCCCTCCGCATAAGGGGGCGCCGCTATGATGCTGCTCCTTCGACGCGTGTTTAACCTGCTTGTCCGTAGCGAGAATATACGCTACGGCACATTGCCCACGAGCGCAGACGCGGCGGCGGCGGCGGCCGTCACGCTAACCTCAGCCGCGGTGGCGTGGACGTGGGGAAACTGGGCGCAGATTGCCGCAACGGTGGGCACCGCGGAGGTACAGATCACCGGCGGGAGTCTGGAGAACTTCGTGGGCGCCGCAAGCCAAGCCGAGATCGAGATTGGTATTGGCGCGGGAGCCGCGGAGGTTGCTATTGCGCGCGTGCAGACCACCAATGCCCAGTTCGTGTTCGATAGCCCGATAAGAGTGCCGGCCGGTACCCGTGTGGCCGCCCGGTATCGCACGTCCACGGGCGCCGCCGATACCGTGGATGTCAAGCTCAACACGAAGACCGGTTTCTAGTATTAACCGCCCACGAAATGGCGGAACGGAGGTTAAATCGTGGGTCTTGCACAAGAAGTGCGTAGTCTCTACAACCAGCAGGTGCGCGGCACAGGCCTGCGCATGACGGAATATCCGGCCAATGCCGCCGGCACCGCGCTCAAGGCCAGCGGCCTCACGACCGGTGCGTACAAGTACGCGGCGGCCAACGCCAACGTGAAGGCCATCGTTGCCAAGGCCACGATCACTGAGAACTTCAAGATCGTGGGCTTGGTGTGCGATACCCCAAGCGCCGCCTCGATCTTCATCGTGAAGATCGGTAACGGCGCGGCCGCGGCGGGCGCTCTGTCTGCCCAACTCATCGAGGTGCGTTTCGAGATCGCGACGGACGCCGGCGGCTATCCCGGCCTGCAATTCCCGTTTGTGGGCACGGTGGTTCCGGACGCGGCAACCGATGGCATCCTCGGGGATGCCGCAAGTAGCAATGCCGCCGCCGACGATACGATCAACGCCTCGGTGTCGGTGCTCACGGGGCTGGGCACGTAATGAGACAGCCGGCGATTGAGCTTCGGCCTAGCCCGGAGCAAATGCGCCTGCTGACTTACTGGTCACGCCTCGAGCGAGTGCACCGGGGTTATGCGCAGGCGGCAACCGAGATCGAGACGGCAATAGGCGGGCCGATATGCGTAGCCAAATGCGGCCTATGTTGCCATCATAACTCGGTTGTCGCCTACGGCATCGAGGCCGAGCTGGCGGCCTCGTGGCTCTTGGGGCAGCCGCGGCTGATAAACCCGGTACTGGACCGCTGCCACGACTGGCTCACGCGCCGCGACAACCGGTACACGTACGGCAGCAAGATCACTCCCGAGCTTTGGAGTGACCTGCGTGGCGAGTTCGAGCAGGCATTGCAAGAGCCGTGTGTTCTACTCGATCAAGAGACAAAGCAATGCCTAGTCCATTGGGGTAGGCCGCTGGTGTGTCGCGCGTATGGGGTAACGCGCGTGCCGGCACCGCATTGTCCGCGTCCGCTCGGCCCGGCAGAAGATATCGGCTCGCGCACCTATTGGGACGGGCGGGATCGCAGTCTTAATCTCTATCGCGACGTGGACAAGCTGCTTAAAAGCATAATCGAGCGGCGCTACGACCGGCAGGGATTCTTCGTGACCATGCTCTACGAGCGCTTCCGCGCCAAGGAGCTGGCTGGGCTCCTTGACGACGGCAAAGTGCCCTTGGTCAAGGCGGCGGTAGGCTGGGGCACCGGCTATCTGCTGCTCTGGCAGGAGCAACTCGAGCGACAATGGCGGGCAGAGGCAGCCGATAACTCTATTGCTGAGCAAGTGCCGCTCGAGGACCGCGACGGACTACCGGTTATGGTAATGCGGGTTGGAAGGAGGAGAAAGTGATCCTAAGGCGAGTAAACTGGCGAAACCGACCTTGTGTGCGGGTAGAGCCGGCGCCCGGCGACGAGGCGCTGCTCATCGACAAAGAACCCACGCCCATGGACTGGCTTGGTCGGCAACTGGCAGTCGTGACTACCCTTAAAATGCGCGTGAATGCCGCCAACGTCTTCGGTGACTACCTTATGATCGTTCCTGAGCAAACCGGTTTCTTGCCACTCAAGGACGCCAAACTTGAGGCCGCGTTGGAGGAGTTCCTTGGGGCACTTGTCAAAACGCTTGCCGTTATCGGCTTTGATGCCGTGATAGCGGGGTAGTGACAATGAACTGCGGAGCGTGTCCGAGCGTGCCGGTGGTCAGCGAGGCGCTTGCGGTGTATATCGCAAAGCACATTGAGATGGACATCGCCCTTCGTCGGGAGGTACTCGATGCGTCGCTGGAGTGGCTCACAACGCGCCATGCAGGACTATCATCGTACCAGGCGATCACCGGTCGTGGCTATACCGATGAGGAACGGGATCAGATCGGCCCTGAAACAGCCGTGGTCGCGGGTCTTGAGTGCCCGCTTAAATCGGTCGCGGGTTGCCGCCTTGCCATCGTCGGAATGACCTATGACGCACGGCGGGATGCGGGGTACAAGCAATACGGCTGGTTGCCTACGTTGCTCGCCCGGCAACTTGCGAGCACGGAGTACAAAGACCTTGCCCGCAACGGCCTTATTGCTGATGCGAAGATTGCACTACTAACCCGGCGTGACAATTTCCCCACGCGGGAGGATGCGGTGGGCTAATCCCCCAAGCGCCCATAGTTACGCCGACCAAAGAAAAGAGAGAGGAGGCGTAGATGTACGCACGACCCTACCGCGCCGGGCCAATCGAGCCCGTGGTAGAAGTAGGACACAACGTCCTGCTGATCTTCCAGATGAAATTCTACCTGTACCAGGTCGCCTTCATCGAGCCCGTTCCCCCAAGCCATCCCTTGATCGCCAATATCGGCGCGATCAACGCCGGCATCACGAGCGCTATCTTCAATACTCAGAACGTGCTCGATATGCCGGACGGCAGCTTCGGCCAGTTCAGGGCGCGTGTGCTGGACGACATCGTGGTCACGTACCTGCAGCCGCAGGCAAGCACGCGCAATAGCACCCGCAACAACAACGCCCGCCTCACCGCGTTCAATCGGCTCTATGACCCCAACGACGCCTTGAGCGAGTTCTACGTGTTCGAGGACGAGCGGATGTTCTTGCAGGCCGTGAACCCCACCGACTACAACCTAGCGCAAGCCCGCGTGGTCTTCTACGGCTTCAAGTATATCCTGAGCGGGCAGGACGGGGTCAACATGTCCGGCGGCAGCATTAAGCCGCTCCAGCAATTCGACTCGATTGAGGCCGCGAAGCGCAGCAATATTAACTTTACCGCAGTGCCGGTCGGAGGTTGGGGGCGATGATCACCGCGCAAAGCTACCGCAAGGGCATCCGCAAAGTATCCCCAATTGCAAGCTGCGTCGCCGCCAACACTCCGGTCACGCTCTACCAGCTCACCAACGGGCGCACGTGCGTTATCCGCAAAATCATAGCCAAGAACGAGAACCCGGCGGATACGCAAATCCAGATCGGCACCGGCTTGGGGGCGGGCTACGTACAGGCAATGCCCGGCATTAACCTCGTGGCCGACCAAGACCTGCAGATCACTGAGGAGTTCATCCCGGAGGTTGAGTTTACGGCCGATATCACCGTGCAGGCCACCGTCGCCGCGGCGGCGCCGAGCGAGGTGGATATCATGGTCGAGGTCGAGGAATATCAGGGCACGGCGGGCTAAGGAGTAGCCAATGAGGCCATTGCGTGAAGGGTGGCGGCAAGGGCCGCCAATAGGCAACACGGGGGACGGGGGCGTGTTCGTGCCGCCTAATCAACCGAGTTATCCGCCCGCGCCACAATTGCCGGCGGCGGGTGGCGATGATGTGCTCGGGTTGCTATCGCAGATCGTACGAGAGTTGAAGCTCGTTACCAGCGATCTGGCGCGACGACAACTGCGCGGCATCTTGCTGCCCATCACGCTAACGATTGCCGCCGGCATTAGCGAGCAAGCCCGGTTCGGTGGTGAAAAGGTATTCGGTTTTATCGTCACCAACGACGGACCGGGGGCAATAGACTATCAGGTGCCTTTTGGCGGCGCGGCATGGCAAACCCTCAACGCAACCGAGACGCAAAGCGTGCTCGTGCCGTATCCGACCTACGAGCATATTGGCTTCCGGAACACCAACGCCGCCAACGCGGCCACCGTGCGCATCTTAGGAATCCTGTGAGGTGAGATATGGCTGATGACAACAAGATGGGAACGGCGCTCGTCCTTGGCGGCGTTGGGCTAGGCCTCGTAGTACTCGGTCTTGCCCGCAGCGGTGGGGGCGGGCAAGCTGCTGATGAGATCGGGCCGCTGGCGCCGCTTGGGGCGGGGGAGCAAATGGGGCCGATCCATTGTCAGACGTTTGACGGGGTGGGCGCTATCACCGTGCCGATAGGGGATCTCGTGGCGGCGGTAATGCCCACCATGGCGTACGCCGGGCCGGGGCGCGATAGCTACGCCTATTTCCGGCTTCTCCAGCGGCGCGGCGAGCAATGGGTCACGGTGTACGGCAGTGGGCTTGCCGGCACGCACTTGCAGCCGGCCAACGCGCCGACTGAGAACGTCTTGGTGCCACCGGAGCAACCGCAGCCGACGGGGTGCCAAGCACAGAGTCTCTGTGCTCAGATATGGCCGGGCGACTACCTGAACCCGATTGCGGGGGCGCCGCCTACCCGCGGCGCGGCAACAGCGGTGCTTGAGGTATACGAGCGGCGGACGCCGCAGGATGCTGATGGCTACGCTAGCCCGACCATCAACGGGCGGGTACCGGTGCAACGGACAATCTGGTTCAATAAGATCAATTTCGTGTAGCAAAAGGGGTGATGGGTCGTGGCAGTCGGGCCTAACTCGCTAATCATAAACCAAACGGTCAGCACAGCCGCGGCCTATTATCTACTTCGCAACAAGCCGCTCTGGCCATGGGTGTCCACTATCGTCCAGCTTGCCTACACGTACGAAATCGATCTCAACTGGATACTATCGTATCTCCAGATGGAAAACGATTTCGGTAGCGCCGGGCCGGGTGGACGACATTTCAGCATGGATCACAACAATCCATGGGATAACTTGTGCTATCCCTACGACGTGCCGCAATGCGGGCGCTATCCGGCGGAGAACTGGGGTGCCACCCATTGCAAAGACCCCGGCAACGAATATTGCTATGCTGTGTATCCGAGTATGGAAATCGGGTTGGCCGCCGGCTACCGCCAGTGGCAAAATTACAAGAGTCGCGGTTGGGACACGTGGTACAAGTCCCTTAGCGTAGCTCTCTGTGGCAATCCGGGCGGCTGTAATAGCCAGTGGGTTGACAACGTGATCAGCACTGGACGTCTAAACGAGCAACGCTGGCCGTACACCGGCCCGGAGCCTACGCCGCAGCCGGTGCCGATAACCCGCGTGGGCTTGTCGGGGGATACCGTGTTAACACTTGCCGGCTTGGCAATTATGGGCGGGGCAATCTATCTAAGCCGGCGCTAGAACGGAGGTGAGTATGTACGATTACGGTATGTTTGGCGAGACGGAGACAAGTAGCAGCATGCCGCCCGCCTTTGCAATGTCTACCGGCGACGCGGTGGGCCGGGCACGAGCGCGGCTTTGCGCCTACGAGCCGTACTGGTGTGAACTCGGTGTCGAAGACGTGCGCCGGGAGGTGTGCTCAAACCGTAATCTGTTCCCGGAGGGTGATCCGATCCGCATTGCCCTTTGCGGCTACCCGAGCGGTGACAAGGCCATGCTGCTGGTTGCCGGCGCCGTGCTTGTCGGCGCGGGATTGCTTGTCGCAAGGAGTTAAGACCGTGCATTTAGGATTCTCCCGCCCGTATGCAGAGGTAGTGCGTAACAACGCCTATGGCCGGGTGTTAACCGACGGTAGCTTTGAGATTCACAACGGCAATCCGTTGGCGCCCAAGATAAAGTTCCAGCCGGATCGCCTTACCAACTCGGTTATCCTTTGGGTAGGCGATGTAGCAGTGGCCTCGTTATTCAGCGTTGGTAATTACTGGAACTTTGATCTCAGCGTATCCGGTGATTCGAGCTTGCTGGGTGATGCGCACGTGGCAGGACCGGGCAATCAACTAGGCTTCTTTGGTGACGGCCCGGCGGCACAGCAAGCGGTAGCCGGCGCAAAGGGCGGTAACGCGGCACTAGGTAGCCTGCTTACGGCATTAGCGGCCTACGGGCTAATCGTAGACAATAGCGGCCCCTAAGAAGGAGGTTCTTGTGGATCTCCTAACCCTCTTGGTTTTGTCCGCGGCTGTGTGGCGCCTAACTCATCTCCTGACCATAGAAGACGGTCCGGCGGCCGTCTTTGCGCGCATGCGGATTGCCTTGGGTGCTCATCAAGATATCGCGGGCAACTGGTACAGCGATACGTTCTTCGGTAAGCTCGCCTCGTGCTTTTGGTGTATGAGTGTTTGGGCGAGTGGTATTATCCTTGTGGCTTATTACTACGTGCCGGGCGCGTGGTATGTGCTCTTGACCTTGGCGCTTTCCGGGCTAGCCGGCCTTGCCTACAAGGCCACAAAATAGGAGGGAGTGACCTAATGGCGGAATTCATCGACAAGAGCGACCTCGAGTATCATCGCAAGATCGTACAAGAGTTCGTGGTCGCACAAGGGGCGTTCAACTCGTGGAAGAATCATTTGGCCGCTAAGTATCGGCTCAAGCCGGGCGACACGATTGATCCGGACGGCACAATCAACCGGATACCGATCAAGGGCGGCCCGCCGCCGGTGCCAGTCAAACAGCCGGAGCAAGTAGACGTCGCTCCTGAGAACCGACAAAAGCGGCGCTAGTTGCCATAAGGAGGCGATATGGGACGGCAGGTCTTAGTCGGCTACACCAGCGCCGGGATACCTACCCTTGTACAAGTCGATGCCAACGGTCGGGTAGTGATCACGGCTGATGATGCCAATCCCGTCCCTATCGTCGCCACTGACGCCGGTACGCGCGTTGAGGTGGGCGATCAAGCCAACAATGCGCTGCGCGTCAACGTGGTGGCCGGCGGCGCCGGTGGTGGTATTGCGCAGACTCAAGTAAGAGATGCCGCCGGTGCTTGGACTCCGGTGGGCTACTTTGCCGGCGATCTCAATATGCCGGTGCAGGGCGCTGTCGACCAAGGTAGCCCGGCGGCGGCGGCCAATGCGTGGCCGATTGCGGCCTCAACCGGCGCTGCTATCGTGCAGGTGGGTGATGCGGTTAACAACGCCGTCCGTGTCAACGTGGTGGCCGGCGGAGCGGGCGGCGGTGTAGCTCAGACTCAAGTGCAGAATGGCGCCGGTGCTTGGACGGCCGTGGGTTATGCCGGCGGTAATCTCAACATGCCGATCCAAGGCACCGTCGACCAAGGCGCGCCGGCAGCGGCGGCAAATGCATGGCCGGTGCGCGTAACCGATGGCCTCGGCAACATCATCGCGGTGGGTGATCTTGCCAATACAGCAGTGCGTGTCAATGTGGTGGCGGGTGGCGCTGGCGGCGGTGCTGCTCAGACTCAAGTGCAGAATGGCGCCGGTGCTTGGACGGCCGTGGGTTATGCGGCCGGCAATCTCAATATGCCTGTTGAAGTCGCCGCCTCGTTGCCGGCCGGGGCAAATACCATCGGCAATGTGGGTATCACCGATTTCCTAGGAGATGAGGCTGATCTCGATAGCCTAGGGGGCGGTGACACACACGGGATAGTTGCCCTTGGCGTAGCAGGCGTCGGCGGTCACGTGATAATCACCGGTGATGCCGCCAATGGCCTCGATGTAGACGTAACCCGCGTGTCGGGCAACGTGACGGTAGTTCAGGCCACCCACGACAATCTGAATCTCAACGCCAACCTCCAGGTAGGCAATGCCGACGTAGGGGTCGGCAATCCCGTACCGGTGTCCGATAACGGCGGCTCTCTTACGGTTGATAACGCCGCGCTCTCCGTTGTTGGAGGAGGAGCTGAGGCAACCGCCCTCCGTGTCACGATTGCCAACGACTCAACCGGTCTACTGAGCGTTGACGACAATGGCGGTAGTCTTACCGTTGATGCGCCGGTAGGCACGCCGGTTGCCGTGCGATTATCGGACGGGGTGGCCTTTATCACATTTGCGGAGCTAGACCTCGACAGCGGCGCGGGTACCGTGAACCGTGTCTCGGTTGGTCTTGCCGTGCCGGGCGCCGGTGGGCCGGTGGCAATCACCGGTGATGCAGCAAATGGCCTTGATGTTGACGTGACTAGGGTGTCCGGCGACGTAACCATAGTACAGGCCACAGCAGCTAATCTCAATGCTCAGGTGGTGGGCGCGGTGGCCCACGACGCGGTGGATGCGGGCAATCCGATCAAGATCGGTGCCAAGGCGGTATCTAGCCTTGAGGCGGTGACGCTTGTTGCAAGCGGTGATCGTACGGATGGCTACGCCGATCTTGATGGGGCGATACTCGTTCGGCAATCCGCGGCGCTAGGCGATCTCGTTAGCGAGCGCGTAACCAATGCCGATGGCGTTGCCACAGCGTTTACCAACTTTGCCGCGGTGGCCGGTGTCAAGAACTACGTGCGCGGTTACTCGGTTTACAACTCGAGCGCGACGCCGGGCTACCTCGACTTCCGGGACGGTGCGGCGGGCGCCGTGCTCTGGACGGTGCCATTGCCGGCGAACAGCGGTGCCAACATCGTGTCTGATGAACCATTGTTCAAGACTAGCGCCAACACGGCGCTGGCCTACGACGTGTCAGCGGCGCTGGATACCGTGTATATCTCAGTGACCGGATTTCAGAGCAAAGTAGCGTAGGGGTGAGTATGAGCGTTTTGCGAGAGGAGCTGCTAAACGACCCCTTGGGGTGGGGGTACGCGGGCATGTCGGATAATGCGGCCGCTGCAAGGCTCAACGATCCGACGCTGCGAAACGTGCCGCGAGACATAATCCAAACGTGGGAGATTCTTGATGCCACGGCGCCCGCTGACTTTGCCGGGCTAACTGCTGACCAAAAGCAAACATACTTGACCATTATCTCTGCCGGCACGATAAGCATCGCCAGTCAAAACATCCGCACGGCGCTGGCCGCCATGTTCGGCGCCGGCAGCGCGACACGGGCCAATCTTATCGTGCTCCAGACTCGCAAAGGAAGCCGCGCTGAGGAAATCGGTCTCGAACGGGTACGCACGGGGCACGTCACCGCGGCAAGGGGGTAAACAATGCCAAACAAGATTCTCGTCCAAGAAATGGATGGCACTCCCCTGCAAATAGTCTTCGCAGACCACGCGGGGGATTTTAACCCGGCGGCGGCTACCGACCTGCGCAAGACAAGTGACGGGAGCCAAGAGTTAGATTGCCAGATTTCCTTGGCGAGCTTGGCAGACGCGGCGGCCCGGCAATCAACTAAGGTCGATCTTGGCACCAACCGGGCGGAGCTTTACGCGGTACGCGCGGCATTCGAGATTGCGGCGACGCCCACCGCAGGGGACCTTATCGAGCTATATTGGGCGCCTAGCCCGTCGGGCACGGCGGCCAACGCTAACCCCGGCGGCGTGGTGGGTGCCGACTCAGCATACAGCGGCGGCGGCACTTTGGCGAACGGTGTGAGGCAGCTTATCCATATCGGTAATTTCGTGTGTACGGCAGAGGCGACAGCCACCGTGCAGGTGTGCGAAGTCGGTGTCTTTGCCCCCACCGAACGCTATGGCACGCTAATCGTGAAGAACGAGAGCAACGCGGCGTTTCACTCTGACGACGTAGAGTGTCATGTCGTGCTTGATCCCATCGTGCCTGAAATCCAGTAGGGGGCGGTAAGTGTCTCTCTTACTAGCCAAACATGGCTGGCCTTATCGCAAGCCACCGACCGGCGTACCGTTCACGGTCAACAGGGATTCAGAGCAGGCCGAGGGCCTTGTTGGCTGGTGGCCGACGCTCGGTAGTCGCGGGCAAAACGTGCTGCGCGATTACAGCGGCAGGGCTAGAAACGGCATATTCGGCGGTACCCCTATCCACATCACAAATGCCGAGCTAGGAGTTGGTATCCAGTTTGAGGATGTAGGCGGCGACTACATCAACGTGGGCGCGATCAGCGAACCATCGAACGCTATCACACTTGTATCATGGGTGCGTACCGGCTCTGGCTCGCAAGATGACTTTGGAGTTTACGTTGGCAAGCAGGTTGCTGGTGGTCCTCCCTATTTGAGTTACGGACTCCGAGAGAGCACTTCTGTAGGTGGTGCTCAAAGCGGGTTCTTCGTTACGATCAGTAACGTTTTTCGGGATGCTGGGCAGTATGTCCTTAGCGCAAACACAGTTTACTGTCTAGTCGGTACGTGGCGCAGCGGCGACAATTTGCGGTACTACGTCAATGGCGTGCAACAATTGGTGACTGCTGCAGCCTATTCAGGTACCATTACGTACAACAACATCTACCCTACGTTGATCGGTCGCTCTAACCTAGATAACGCTTCTGTCAACGCCACAATCTTCGACACTCGGATCTATAATCGCGCTCTTACTGTCGAGCAGGCGCGTCAGCTCTACGACCCCCAGACTCGCTGGGAGCTATATCGGCCGTTGATTCCGCGCCGCCGATACTACGTTGCCGCCGCGGCGCCCGCGGCCACCGTTGGTCATCTTGCCCTATTAGGAGTGGGCTAGTGAAGACAAGGCACGGCATCCATACCGGCAAAGATATCATCGTGTGCGGGCCGGCGCTGCATACCACGACGGTATGGGACGGGATACTCCAGCTTGATCGTGTGCGCGCAGGACATTTGCCTTTCGTACGGAAGTGGCGGGGACGGTATCTGGTAGGTGGCCTGTTCTGGCGTGAGATACCACAAAATATGACCAAGAACGTAACGCTTTTATATCTCTATCCAGACACCGCGCTCAATGCCTTGACGCGGGCGATTCGGCCGCTACTGGTATCAGGACTATCTGCGCGCCAACGCATTTCAATGTACGCGGGACGGTTGCGCCTTGAGTGATAGCACTCTCGAGTACCAGTACCTATTACGCTTGCGGGCGAGCCTAGGGGCACGCTACAGCGAGAACACGATCTCAGCGTTCCTAGGCCAGTCAAGGCGATTTCTAGCCGTCCTTGGCGCCCGGCCGGCTTACACTCGAGAGGACGTGTTATCATATGTAGACAAGCTGGTGCTCGCCGGCTACAAAGAGCAGAGCATCCATACGATCCTAGGCGGCGTGCGGGCCATGTTCCACGCAAATAACTTGCCGTGGCCGTTGCAGCGCCGGGATCTGCACCTTGGATTGCCACAGGAAGATGAGGGCGGCATCGTAATGGGTGTGCAGGATATCGCCGGGCTAATCAAGACAATGAAGCCGGTGGCTGGCTCAGCTGTCGTCGCGGTGGCCTTGTCAACGGTCTACGGATTGCGCGCTGCTGAGATCGCCGCGGTAATCTCCGCGGGCTGCGATGGAAAGAAGCTCGTCGTTCAGACAGTAAAGACCGGGCGGAAGCGTGAGCACCGGATACCGCCGGTGCTTAGTAAGCGCCTGCGTTTTGGCGGGCGCAAGATCGGGGTGGACGGCGTGCACAAGATGTTCACCCGCCTTATGACAGGTTACGTGCGCTTGCCGCGGGAGCGTGAGGGGTGGCATAGCATCCGGCGCGCGCTAATCACCGGCTTGCTCGAGTCCGGCGTGCCGGATGTTGTCGTGCACCGCTGGATGGGATGGCGCACGGCGCCTAATCAGCATGCGAAGATTGCCTTTCGGTACTTCAAGCCCGATGGCGGCGTGCTGGACGATCAGGTTTACGCACAGCATCCGTTCTTGCCGATGTGGGGGTGAGTCATGAGTAATCTAGTGCGTGTCCTTGAGCCGTTGCCGGCGTTTGCAGAGCAATACTTGCCGCGCGCCTCCCGACGCGGTCGTGTCGCTGTACGCACCGACGGTGCTCGCGGTATTATGCTCGACAACGGCAGTCAATGGCTTAGTCTCACGGGAGAGATTGCTAACATCGAGGAATTCGGGGCAAGCTCGAGCGCCGCGGCATCTGTGAACAATGCGGCGATTCAGGATGCCCTCGACAACGCGCCCGCGATCTTTATCCCGCCGCGCACGTTTGATATCAGTGCCGTACTCACCGTGCCCTCGAATCGCATCATCATCGGCTTGGGTGATCAGTCGATCTTGAACTGGATAGGCGTTCCGGTGCTCACCGTTATGAGGAACGTTGATTGGGTGGGCGGCAACAGCAACATTCGCATCCTAGCAATCCGTTTCACCGGCCCGGCATTCACCGGCAGCGATAAGGGCGGCTGGGTCGATATGCGCATCGTGACCAATTTGATCGTGCGTGATGTGAGAGCTAGTGGCAACAATGGAAGCGGTGTCTTTTGCCGGCAGTGTACGAAAGTGCTCGTTGAGGGCTGCAATATTGGCGCTGTGGGCGGGCAGGGCGTTGACGTTAATTCCACGGTTGACGGCCGGATTATCGGCAACGTGGTAGATGGCAACAATAGCGATGCCATCGCGGTGTATGCACCCAACGGCACACAAGACTCTGAGGGCTGTGTGGTGCTCGGCAATCAAGTAAGAAACTGCGCCGGCCACGGCATCATAATCGGTCTTACTACCCCGTCAATGAACGTGCTGGATTGCACGGTGAAGGGCAATAGCATCAAGAACGCGACGCTCGTGGGTATCGTGGTAGGTGGTGGCGTGATAAACTCGACGGTGAATGACAACAAGGTGAGGGAGGCGCAAGGCAACGCCGGCATCAAAGTTACCGCCGGCACGCACGGCACCCCGCCGAATGGCATCACGATTGCCAAGAATGGCGTTTGGGATAGCGTGGGCTACGGCATCCACCTAGACGGCGCATCCAGCAACCTGCGCGATATCGCCGTGCAAGGCAACCGAGTACGCGGCTCCGGAGAGCATGGTATCTATGTCGAGGCCACCGATAAGACGGTATCGGAGATCTCTGTTGATCGCAACCACGTAAGCAATAGCGCGCAGGTTGATCCGAACAGCGATGGCATCGCGTTTGCGGCAACCGGCGCGGCCGGCGTGATCGAGGAGTGCAAGGCGCAAGGCAACCGGTGCTGGGATGACCAAGGGGTCAAGACTCAGCGTTATGGCATGCTCGTGTACGCAGGCGGCGGCGGAGTCTTGCAGCAAAGCCAATTCACCGAGAATCACCTGCGCGGCAATCTAAACACCGGCCTCAATCGTTCCGGCGACACAAATTGCTTCATCCGGAACAACAAGGGATACAACACCGAGGCCAAGGGCACGGGCACTATCCCGAATGCGGCGACCAGCGTCGTGATCAATCACGGGCTAAGCCTCACGCCGGCAGTGCAGGATATCAAGATCACCCCGTCCGGAACGACGACCAACCCGCCGGGACATATGTGGGTGGACACGATCACCGCCACACAATTCACCGTGCATTGCACAGCCGACCCCGGCGCCGGAGGGTTAACATTCGGCTGGCAGGCAATCGTCACGTAACGAGGTGAGTCATGAGCAACTTGATGCGTGTCCTTGAGCCGTTGCCTAGCTTTCAGCTGGCCTTCTTGCCGCCGGCAGGTAAAGCCGGCCGGATAGTGCGTGTTACCGATGTGGCACCGGGCATCTATTGGGATGATGGCACGACGTGGAAGTTGATATTCTCAGTCGACGGCGCAGTTCAGGGGGATATCATAGGATTCAACGGCACAAGTCTTGTTAGACTGCAATGGCTCTTCCACTCTGACCTATTCGACTCGATTCAAGATGCCCTTGATGCTGCCGGTGCATTAGGTGTCACTACCGGCGTTTTACTTGGTCCCATTGCTAGCGATGTAAACAGCAAGCTCGTAATCCCGACCGGCGTGTTCTTGATTGGGGTAGGTAATAGCTACGGAGAGAACGGAACGCAGCTCATCTCTAATGTCGCAGGAGATGCTTGTGTAGAGATCGGGGACGGTACTTTAGGAGTGGGATCAGGAGCCGGCCTGATAAACGTGGCAATTAGAGCGGGAGCGGGTGCTGTTAACGGTATAGGTCTTAATGTCTCGTCTCCGAGCGCGTGTATGATTGAAAACGTGTCTATATCGGGATTCACCGCCGGTACCGGGTTACGGATAAGTGGCGGCGGTGTGAATGTTGCGGCAATACAGAATCATCTGCGCAAGATTTACCTATCTAATAACCTCACGAATCTAATGTTAACCGGCAACGACGGGGACAATAATGCTAGTGCCGATGAGTCGTTAATCGAGGACTTACGCATTAACCTAGCCGGGCTGGTTGGCAGCAAAGGCATACATCTAGAAAAGGGTTTCGCAAATACCTTAGTGCGCACGACTATTAACGACCCCGCAAAGACTGCCGGGACTATTGGTGTTCACTTCGATGATGGAACAAGGTCATGGCATTACTCCGCCCGAGAGAATCAAGTCATTGGCCTCACCGTCGAGAACATTACGACCGCGATTCAGTTTGAGCCCAACACGTTCGGCAATCTGATTCTTGGCTTACATCAGCACAATAGCACCACGCTTGTCAACGATCTATCCGGCGGCGGCAACCGGATAGAAATGGCGACCGGCGGCCTTGTCCTTGGCGCCGCTCCTGTTTGGCCTACGGGGGTCTCCTTATCTAATTTGTTGCTTAACTGGAATATGGAGACGTGGTCAGGTGGGGGCGCCGTGCCGCCCGATAATTGGCTGCAAGTAGGCGCGGGGGCAAGTGTCGCACAAAATGCAGCAGAGCGCAGGAGAGGCAGTTTCTGTGCAGCCGTAACACGTGCCGGCGCGGACACCGACTTCTATCAGACGGTTGCCGACCTTCTTTTGATAGCGGGCCGATGGGCGTGTTTCGGAATATGGGTGAAGGCGAGCGCTGCAAATCAAGTGCAAGTGCGGATAAGTGATGATATCGGCGGGAGTTCTAGTCCTTACCACAGCGGATCGGGCGCCTATGAGTTTCTAATCGTGCGACATAAGATAAATGCGGCAGCGGCGTGGGTAAACTGCGTTGTGCGGGTAAGAAACAGCGATGGCGTTGCGTACGTGGATTCCGGAGTTGTCGTTGAGGGGATAGAGTGCCCGCTACCATGATAGCCAAACAATGAACCCCGGCCGGTTGGCCGGGGTTTTGTATTTCCGCGTGCTGCGTGCTGCGTGCCGAGACTTTAGCCCGTGTCCAGATCGCTTGTGAAGTACTGCTTTAGTTGGCGATGAAGAACAAGGGCAAGGGCCGATACCGGGCCACCGGCAAGCACAAGCTCATCAATAGAGTTTATCCCGCCCTGCCACCACACGGCAAAGCCGGCGATAGCATAGCACAAGATCACCGTCACGATCTGCGCCGGGCGGTCGCTCACGTTCCAGACGAACGCCTTGAACACCGCCATGAGCAAGGGCGATAGCAACCCGAGCAATACGAGGGCGATAGTCTCCGGTTCCACTTCGTTTCCTCCTTTTGTGGATTATCTAGGCTAGCGCCTAGCGGGCACCCCAGTCATCCACGTTCTGCTTAGCGAGGTTGGCGCCGCTCCGCCCGGCGTCAACGATCTCAGAGTACAGCCGCTCCATGTGATCTTTGAGCGCCGGCCAGTTGTCGAGGGCCATACGGCTACGGTCGCGCAATCGCCGGCCGGCCTCAAGGGCATCCGTGGCAATGCCTTTCAGGTTCTCCGCGGCCTCCCGCCAAGTGTGGGTGTGCGGCGCATATTGCGCATAATCACTATCGACCCGGCTGTTCAGGCCGTAGTAGCGCATCGCGGCCTGCTCCACGAGCATAACGTAACCCCAGCCGTCCACGCCGGAGCCATCGCTTGAGTCATTAGGCCGGCCGTTGCCATCAATGGCGCCAAAGTAGGCCGCGAGCATCCCGGCCTGCGTATCCCAACGGGCGCGCAACGCCGCAAGGAGATCGCAGCCGTACTTGATGTTGAAGTCGGGGTCCTTCAAGACCTCTTTGGTCGGTCGGCCCTCCATTACATCAGCGGAGAGAATCTGCATTAGGCCAACCGCTCCTAGGTGCGACACCGCCAACGGATCACCACCACTCTCGACCTCGATGAGGCCTGCTACCAACGCCGGGGATAGTAAGTGTGGCCGCGCGTGCCGCACGATCAAGCTCCCCCAGCGTAATACCTTGTCACTCACGATACCCGCTCCTCCCGCGTGATGCGCTCCCAAGCGCTCACGCCATACTCCGCGATCACATTGCATACCGATAGCACGTCCCCCAACGGCACCCCAAGGTCTTGACTCGCCTTTCTGAGTTGAGTGATACCAACGCGATCCGGTATCTCAAAGAGCACAAGATCAGACACCGGGCGGTCAGGGCTAAAAGGCACGTCCTTGACGAGGTCCTTGAGATAGCGGGCAATGGCGACACCTTGGGGATTGAGTCGAAGGGGAGCCGACACCGATTCATCACGCCGGCCGATCTCATCAAGATATGAGGCCCACACGACCTCGAGCTTAGTCTCAACCCGCGACAACCGCTGATCAAGCTCCGCCTGCTTGAGCGCCGTCGCGACCCGCTCTGTCTGGAGCACCGCTACCGATTGGCCGAGGTGGGAGACGCCGGAGGATAAACCGGCAAGGAACCGGCCGTGGCTATACACGGCACCGAGGACGGCGAGGGACACCGCGACAAATGCCCCCCATTCCTTGACTACATCAAACTGCATTACCTCCCCTCCGAGTGAAATCTCCCACCCATTGTACTAACCGGGTGCACCGTTGTCTAGCCGGTAGTTCCGGATTGGGGGGACGTTTTCGCGGCCACAATCCCGGCCCCCGCCCCGCCTCGCCAGATTATAGGCATAATCTGGATTATACCCGTGCATGCCTAGCCATCGACGAATTCGAAAATTTCGAAAATTTCGAACGCGCGCGCGGCGCCGCCACACCCATGGCAATCATGCGCGGCGCATGTTGTCGTTTGCGCGATAGTTGACCATTGCACTTAATTATGTTGTTGACTAAAGAAATCAACGGCCGTGGGATTCACCAAACGACGTTTGAATCCGGTTGCGGCGCCGCGATTGCGGCATTGTCCTTATCATGCGCGCCAACCGCGATTCAAACGCGGTTTGATTCGTTTAGGCGTTGTTTAGGGCAATCTTATACTAATCTAATAAAGCGCCGCTAAGATACACGTAGCACCTTAAGTTGACAAGCGTAGTGCAACCGGTTGGCGCGCCGCAAGGCGCCAACGCTAGCGCGGTACCGTGGCGGTTGCCACAAAGGCCGCAAAGCATGCAACCGCATGCGGTGGCACATTTACAACTTAGCCGGTAGGTGCAAGATACCGGTAGGTGGCACCTAGTAGGGGATAACGATAAAATCGGGCAAAGGGCTTGTAAAGCCCACCGCGGTATGGCAAGCTAGCGGCTTGTTATGTCTATCACTACGTAAGTTAACGCGGCTTTGATACGTACGATACGTGTCCTAACGGCTAGGCGGGCAACCGCCTAGCGCGGCCAAAAGGGGGGGTAACACCCGTGCAAGGCGTTGTAACCTTGCGGCGCCTTGCAAGATAGACATAGTAGGGATACACGGTGTGCCCGGTTGCACCCCATTAAATCACACGGTAGGCGTAGTGTCGCCGGGCATGCACGTGTGGGCTAGGTGTAAAGCGATAAGCGTAGTGTAGTAAGTGTAGCGTGACAAGTGTAGTGTAAACCGGCCAAACAAGTAAAGGGGATTGCTTTGCAATTGGTAGGCCAAAAGGCAACCGGTTGGCAAGCCGGGCACAAGTTAATAGGGTAGCTAGGCGGGGTGGATCACCTATTGCCGCCAACGGCTATGGTTGGCGGCAAGGATAACCGGGCAAGTTGATTGCCCGGTTATCCTTGCTTTAAGGCAAGCAATCAATAAGGAGGGTGTAACATGCAGGCCTACGTACGGGAGCAAGACGGTGCTATGCTTTGCGCCTATCATGCCGCGCTAGCAATCGAGCGGGGTGAAGATGTTCGGGAGATCGAAAGCATTATCCCTACACGGTGCCGCGTTTGCGGTATTGTTACTTACCCGCCTAGCAAGGATTAGATGGCTAGTTGGCCGCCAACCGCCATGGTTGGCGGCAAGCAATAAGCCGGCTAATCCTTGACAATAGCCGGCTTATTGCTTGCCGGGGATGATAGAAAAGGTCCTCAGGTAAGACATCTTAAAACAGGGGGGATACAACTATGGATATCCTAAGCAAAGAGGGTGCACTAGCTACCATGGCCGCATTTGTAGATGATGCCATGGATACCGATGGCAACCCGATTAGCGAGCAACCAAAGGGCGCGCAGGAGGCATACCTAGCCGGCTTGATTGATGGCCTAGCCATGCGGGAGTACGTGGCACGTAACATGGCTAACCCGCAAGATGACACGCTTTCCGAGATCACCGCGCGCTATGAGGCCCTAGTGGCACAATTGCAACCGTTAGTCCGATGGATGGCTAGCTAGAATCGGCGCCGCCAACCATACCGGTTGGCGGCAAGCAATCAAAACAAGAAGAGGAGCGTAACATGCCGTACGATTGCCCTATTTGCGGCTATGCGCATAGGCGAGCCGCCGAGCTAGAAGGCAACAATGGATTGCCGCAACATACCAAGGACACGACCGCCATCAGGTTCGAGCCGTACACCATGGGTGTCGTTGATGGCCGCAATGGATACCGGCCGGAAACGGTTGGCAATGTTGGCAATTGCCCGGATTACCAAGCCGGCTACAATCGCGGCAAGGCAAGCTCCAATGGGGTAGACAAGGGTAAACCCTTTAGCACGGTCTTTGACGCCTATTGGCGGGGCAAGGATTGCCTAGCTAACTACTTCCCGAAGCGCTAGTCACAATCCGCCGCCAACCATACCGGTTGGCGGCAAGCAACAAGCCGGCTGTTAAGGGTAGCCGGCTTGTTGCTTGCCAGGGGATGACAGAAAAGGTCCTCAGGTAAGACATCTTAAAACAAGGGGGGATAGGCTAGTGTCGGATGCATCAAGGGCTAAGGAATTCGGGTTTATGGATGGCTATCGCGGCGAGCGCCATGCAATCGGGCAACATGTGGCCTACGACCTAGGCTATGCTCAGGGACAGGCGGCGGCGGAAACCGAGACCATGGTCCGGCCAACCGTGTTCGGGAAGTTTATGGAAGTGACGGAAGTTTTGGTAGCAACCGAGAAGCGCAAGGCAACCGTACACCTTGACCATATTGTAGCTATTAGGCGCCTTCACTCTGAGGAGCGGGTTGCCGATCCGGGGCATGGCGGCGATTGTATGCTAGTGACAAGCCGGTCCGTGTATGTTGCCGCCAGTGATGAGGAGCTAGCCGGTTGCGACCACATGGTGATCATGGAGCCGTACTATGGTGTGATCGCGGCGCTCAAGGAAGCCGCACGCTAGACAATCCAACCGCCATGGTTGGCGGCAAGCAATCAACAAGGAGGGCGACATATGATGAGGAAGGAGTTGTATCTTGTGCGGTATGCCATAGGTGGAGGGCATGCGCTAATCACTA
>QZJY01000070.1 GCA_003597995.1 Dehalococcoidia bacterium | reverse complement strand
GCCATGCGGAAGAGCGGAGGACCTGCGGAGTCACTCGGAAACGTCTAAGGGGAAGCTACTCAACATCACGTAGAGGTTAAAGTTCGTAGGAAGCCAGACCATAAAAGTAAGGGCACGGCATGCCGTGCCCTTACTACAAATTTCCCTCTCCCCTTGCGGGAGAGGATTAAGCCTGCACTGAGCGAAGAGAATGTGGTGAGGGGGTATTCCTCACCTGTCACCTACTTGGCTTGGATTGGCTTTGCTCTTGCTCTGCTTCGCCTCTTTCGCCGGCAGCCTCGCCGTAAAATCGTACGCCCACTAGCACCGAGTAAAATAAGCTCCAAGCCCTCCAATAAAGAGGCGAAAACTCCCCTTGTCACTCTTGCTTTCTGAAGCGGTAGCCCATATTGCGCACGGTATCGATAAAGTTGTGCTCGGCGTCCTCTATCTTGCTGCGCAGGCGGCGGATGTGCACATCCACCGTGCGGTCTCCGCCGAAATAGTCGTAGCCCCATACTGAATTTAGCAGCGCGTCACGGGAATACATGCGCCCGGGGTGGCTGGCCAGAAAACGCAGCAGCTCGTACTCGCGGAAGGTCAACTCCACCGCCCTGCCGCTCAGGAAGACCTCGGCTTGGGTCAGGTTGATAACCAGGTCGCCGATAACGAGCTGCTGGTCGCCAGCATGTTTCTCTTCGCCGATGAGCTTTGTGATGCGCAGCAGGAGTTCCTGGCGGTCGTAGGGTTCGAGGATGAAATCGTCGCAGAGGAGCGTTTTGAGTTCGCCCGCGTAAGCGGCGAAGGCATTCTTGCTGACCAGCGCAACGAGGGGTAGTCTCCGTTCCAGTTTGAGAGCGCGGCACAGTTCTTCGGTTTTCTGGTAGGGCTGGCCTTCGCCCACCTCCACCAGCACCACTTCCGCCCCGATGTGGCTGACGTCTTCTTGTGGCTGAGCGACGTAACAGCTAAAGCCGTCCCCTTCAAGCTCGCGGGACAGCCTCCTGGCCAGCTCGGCCTGCGCCACGATAAACAGGCGGTTCAATCTTTTTTCCCCAGATGTCTTAAAAGCGTACGGGCACGCCCTTTTTTGCCAGATATTGCTTGGCTTCGGCCACGGTATGCACGCCGTAATGGAAAATGCTGGCGGCCAGCACAGCGTCGGCCTTGCCCTCTGATAGCGCCAGGTAGAGGTCCTCCAGCGAACCCGCGCCGCCCGAGGCTATTACTGGCACGTTCACCGCCTCCGAGATAGCCCTGGTGAGCTCGATGTCATAGCCGCTGCGGTGCCCGTCGGCATCCATGCTGGTGAGCAGTATTTCGCCCGCCCCCAGCGCCACCGCCCGGCGCGCCCAGTCCACCGCGTCCAGTTCCATCGGCTGCTGGCCGCTGGAGATATACACCTGCCACCACGGCACGGCGCCCTCGTTCTTCCTGGCGTCGATAGCCACCACCATGCACTGGCTGCCGAAATGCTCGGCGCCCTCGGAGATGAGCTGAGGGTTCATCACCGCCGAGGTGTTGAGCGAGACCTTGTCGGCCCCAGCTCTGAGTAGCCGATTGATATCCTCTATACTGCGCAGGCCGCCGCCCACGGTGAGCGGCATAAAAACCTTCTCCGAGATGCGCTCTACCACCGAGGCCATTGTCTGGCGGCCTTCGGGTGTAGCGGTTATGTCAAGGAAGACGAGCTCGTCGGCGCCGGACTTGTAGTAATAGTCGGCCAGCTCCACCGGGTCGCCGGCATCCTTTAGCTGGACGAAACTGGTGCCCTTGACCACGCGCCCTTCTTTCACGTCCAGGCAGGGGATAATGCGCCGCGTCAGCACGGTGAGCCTCCCAGCGCCAGCTTGATGAAATTATCGTAGAACCGTAGCCCCATCGCCCCGCTCTTTTCAGGGTGGAACTGCGTGGCTATAAGATTGCCGGAGGCTAAGACACTGCAAAAACTGATTCCATAGTCGGTCGTTCCCACCACCACCGAGGAATCTTCCGGCTCGGCATAATAGCTGTGCACAAAATAAAAGTTGGAGTTGTCTGGTATGCCCTCGAAGATGGGATGTGGCTTCACCTGTTTGACCTGGTTCCAGCCCATATGAGGTATCTTGTCCTCTTCTGGCAGCTTTTTGGCCAGTCCGGGCACGATGCCCAGGCAGGGCACCAGTCCGCCCTCTTCGGTGGCGCTCATGAGGAGTTGCAGGCCGAGGCACACACCTAACAGTGGCAGCTTCTGGTTCACGCGCCGCCTTAGTGTATCGGCCAGGTTGAGCCTTTCCAGCTCTTCCATGGCGGCGCCTCCCGCCCCCACGCCGGGCAGGATGACCGCCCGCGCCAGGGCTATCTGTTTGGGATTGGAGGCGACCTCCGGCTCATGCCCCAGCGTGCGCAGGGCGTTGATGACGCTGCGCAGATTCCCGGCCCCGTAGTCCACGATTACGATTCCAGATGACATAGGCTTTAAACAAAAAAGGGCACCAAATTGCCATCATCATAATAGGTAAGGGGTGGGTTGCTGTCAAGATTGGGCTAGGCATACACACGTTCTATCTGTGCGATAGATGGTGTGATTCAACCCTCTCCCTTTCTCAAAAGGGAGACTGAGAGGGATTTTCCTTGTTCTAGGGCCTGCTAGTCTCGGATTTCGGCAGGGGTTTAACGGGTTCGGACTTTGCTGCCGGTGTGTCAGTGGCCGGTTTGGCCTTGGCTTCTGCCGATTCTGATTTTTTTGCCGGTTTCTCCGCCTCGGCTTTTACCGGTTGTTCCCGGTCTGTCGCCTTGTCATCCTTTTTGCGGTGGTCGGTGACATAGAAACCCGAACCTTTGAAAATCAGGGGCGCCGGTGAGTAAATCTGCCGCCCTTCACCCCCGCAATGGGGGCAGCAACCACCACCTTCTTCGTGAAAACCGCGTTTCACTTCAAACCGTGATTTGCACTTGCTGCATTCGTACTCATAAATCGGCATGAAATTATCCTCGTAAAAACTGTCTGCTGATAGCTGATGGCTGAAAGCTGACAGCCGTCTTACTTGCAAAACGGGCACAGCGGATAGTTGCACGGCTCGCAGTTCAGGCACAGCCCGCCGTGTCCCATCTCCGCCACCTCCGCCCGCGTGATTTTCTCGCCGGCCAGCATGCGCGACAAAAATACCTCCACCACCGTAGCCTTGTTCCAGATGGCGCAGGCGGGCGCGCCCAGCACCGGGATGCCGCCAAGGTCTCCCACCAGGCACATGCTGCCCGGCATGACGGGAGCGCCGTAGGCGATTATTTTAGCCCCGCTCTGCTCCACGCCCTCGACGGTCACGTCGTCCGGGTCAACCGAAAAGCCGCCGCAGGCGAAAATCATCTCACAACCGCGAGATTTCATATCGAGGATGGCATCAGCTATCATTTTTTCGTCGTCCGGCACGACAACACTGTGGACTACTTGCGCGCCAAGCGCTTCCACCTTGCGCTTTATAGTATCAGTGAATTTGTCCTGAACCAGCCCTTTGTACACCTCGCTGCCGGTGACCACCACTCCCACTTTCTTGAGGATGAACGGCAGAACTTTTATCACCTTGCCCTTCTTGCGGCAGAGGTTTTCCACTTTGCGCAGGTCGGCTTCGGGCATGTAGAGCGGAATAATTTTGGTTCCCGCCAGCACCATATCGGGTGTGCAGACGGTATTGTTATGCCTGGTGGACAGCACCACGCCGTCAATAGAGTTGACCTCGTTGAGTAAAGGAATGTTGACCTTGAAAACGCCGGGGAAAGTGGCCGCCAGGTTGATGCGCCCTTCCTTGACGCCGGAAAGGCTGAACTCGGGTCCGGCGAAGGCCGCCGCCAGCCGCCTGGCGGCATCTTCCTCATGGACGTCGGTGTCCTGCCCCTCGATGACGTAGATATGCTCCTTGCCGATTTTGAGAAACTCGGGGATATCCTCGCGCCTGATGACGTGCCCGCGCGCGAAGGCCACCTCCTTGCACTTGCCGGGTATCACGCGTGTCATATCGTGGCCCAGCGTCATGCCGACGGCCTGTTCCACGTGTATCTTCTTGAGCATTTTAGAGACCTCCTGCCAGTGTTTGGTATTTTGATATTTTAATTTTGGGCTTATTTAGGATTTGGATATTCGAATTTCGTATTTATCGTCTTAAAGTCCTTTTAGTCTCTTCTCGTATTCCTCTCTGGTATTGATATTGACCACCACGCCCTCGCAGTCAACGGGCACTTCAAGCACTTCGTCGGGGTAGGCTTTCAGCAGCTCGCGCCCGCCGATGTCGCCTTTCTGTTTGAGGAGTTCGGCGCGGTAGCGCGTCGAGATGACGATGGGGTTGCCGCGCTCGCCTTTACAAGTCGGGACAATGATGCCCTTTTCCGAGTTCTGCGCCGCTTCGATGAGCTGGTTATAAACGCGAGGGGTGATAAGCGGCTGGTCGCCCAGCGCCACGATAACGAATTTTGCCCGGCTGCTCATCACGCCCAGGCCGGTTATTAAAGAGGTGCTCATACCTTTGGCGAAATTGGGGTTGAGCACCGACCGCGCCCGGCGACTGCCGATGGAGGCATTTATCTCCTGGGACTTGGAGCCCAAAACGACGATGACCTCTCCCGCGCGCGAGGCCAGCAGGCTATCCAGCGTGCGCTGGATGACCGTGCGGCCGCCGAAAGGCAGCAGGAGCTTGTTCAGCCCCATGCGCTCCGATTTGCCGGCGGCCAGCAATATAGCCGAGACTAAAGGTGTTTTGGCTTCGCTCATCATGACTCCGGAGGTGATTCGTTTGCGGATTCCAGGTTTATTGTCCGAAACGACTATATAGTATGTCATGAAAAAGGCGCAAGCGTCAAACGATTGACAATATATTGGAGGCAGGGATGAACCCAAAAGAGTCTTTTTTTAGTTGCCTAAACATCAGGATGCTTGCCTTAAATGTCTTGAGGTTATACGGCCAGGAGTACTGGCCACGACAGCCAAAACTACCCCGCGCTTGACAAAACACGAAGAGACATATTATAATATTGTCTTATAATCACCATTAACTAACATGATGGTAAATTAATAAAAAGGCGATGGGAGAGGCAGATGGAAAAAGCAAAAAATATACTGGTTCATAAATGGCGGATAATTACTATTTTGTCGGCTTTTATGGCATTAACGTTAATTCTTTCCTCTTGCCAGGGGGCTGCCCCCAAATATAGTTCTACTGAAGAACAGGCACCGAAGCAAAAAGTGGGAGTGGTTACCTTTGATTTGAGTATTACACCAGAGGCAGGAAAAGACACTAAGTTATGGTTACCATACCCCACGTCTAATGAATACCAACTAATCGAAGATGTCCATCTCAGTGGTAATTACAACAATGCTGAGGTATACAGGGAGCCACAATCCGGCAGCATAATGCTATATGCCGAGTGGTTACAACCCTGTGTACAGGCAACAATCAGCTATTCCTTTAAAGTAACAAGAGAAGAAATCCTAATGAAGGATTTTCAGGATTACTCCGGAGAGATCCCTGTAGAATTAGAGCAATACCTATTACCAACCAGCTTGAGCCCAACCACAGGAGACGTTAAAGATACCGCTCTTAAGGTAACCAAGGGGAAAACTACTGTTCTGGGGAAAGCAACTGCGATATACGATTGGATTATAGAGAATTTCCAACGCGATCCTAACATAGTTGGCTGCGGTGTAGGAGATGTAGAAGCACTTCTTAAGTCCCAAGAGGGCAAATGCACCGATATCTCCTCTGTTTTCGTAGCAATGGCTAGAAGCGTTGGAGTTCCTGCCCGCGAGATTTTCGGTATCCGCATGGCTAATGACGGAGATATAACCTCCGCCTATCATTGTCGCGCTGAATTCTACATTCCGAGGTATGGCTGGGTACCAGTCGACCCTTCAGATGTTAGAAAATATATGCTGAATAATGGCTGCGAACTGGATAATCCCGAAGTAATAAAATTCCGCCATTATTATTTCGGTAATCAAACAGAGACATACCTGGATTTTTATTCTGGAAGAGATCTTGTTCTCGTCCCAGCGCAAGCGGGTACCCCGCTCAACTACTTGATGTATCCTTATGCTGAAGTCGGCGGAAAAGTTCTGGATTGGTTTGTACAGCAAAACCTCAAATACACGGTTACTTTCAAGAGTCTTTAGCGATAATCATGCTTCCTTGTTTAGCATACTAAATTTGCTAATTGTCCAAGAATGCTGTGTCGGTGAAGTGATGCAGGCTCTAAAAATCTAGCAGACCACTGCATCACGCAGCCCCAATAATCTTGAAAGACATGGGATTTTTCAGCATAAAAGGATCCATTACCACACGTGAGCATCGGATAGAGCGTTGCTCTGCGTTACCTCTAGACGACGCCCAAAAAGTCGAATTGTCGTTAATTTAGCATTTATCGCTGCGTAAGTATCCCCTGTTACCCAGTTACATCCCTCTTCCGGAACAAATAATAACCCAGCACCAAGAACACTAAAGCGTAGATACCCAGCGTAATGAAGGCATGAGGGATACTCGGCAGCGCCCCTGTGGCACCGGCACCGTTTCCCGGATGGAAGCCCTGGGGGAGATTGTTCAGGGCGGTAATGGCATTCACATTGGCGGTCAGCAGGTAGTCCGGCACCTTGGCTATCCAGCCCCCGGCCAGGCTCATGAACATGGTGATGACGCCCTCTAGGAAAAACACGCCGATACCGGTGGCGATGCCCGGCATGGCGGAGCGGCCCACGATGGCCATGAGGAAACCCAGCAGGGCGTAGGGTGTAATCACGAAGAAGGTGCGCCAGAACTGCAGGAATTGTTCCCAGAAGTAAGAGCCGGTGGCAAAGCTGAAGTTGAAGGTGTAGCCACCGATAGCCGTGGTAATCAGGCCTATGATGAAGCCAGTGACAACCCCTATCAGCATGCCGGCAAGTACGAGAATGGCCAGCGAAATCAGCTTGGCGGTGAGGAACTTGAAGCGGCTCTCGCTCGATATGAGAGCCGTGCGTATGGTACGCCAGTTGTACTCGTTGCCCACGGAGCTTGCCGTCAGGATGATTGCCAGCACGCTGCCGAACGATGATATGATGGACAGCGCAAAGGGAATGGCCGCGGGCAGCCCCAGCAGGTCCTGTATATTGCCCATGCCCGGTCCGCCGCCAGGCAAATCAACCTTGGATATGGCCAGCAGGAGAAAATTCACCAGTGCTATAATGCCGACGAGGATAATTATCAACACCCCGGTCATGGTGCGCTTGCGCAGCTTGAAGAGCTCCGCCCCTATCATCCGGCCGAGTCCTGAGAAAGGCGTCCCGCTTTTTGCTGTAGAAGTCTTAGTCACCGCTCGCACCTCCGGTAAGCTGCAGGAAGACGTTTTCCAGGCTGTGGGTACTGTTTATCAACTCCGACACGAAAACACCCTTCTCCGCCAGCGCTTGGTTGACGCTGGCGCCTCGGTCAGGGGGAACGTCTATCATCAGGTAATCACCCTCTCTTTTCACCGACTTGACCCAGGGTAGAGCGCTCAGTATGGCCGCCGCCTGTTCCACATTTTGAACCCTGATTTGCAGCTGGTTGCCGCGCGAAAGCAGCTCTTTTATGGGGGCGTTGGCGATGACCGTTCCCTGCTTGATGATGGCGACATTTTGACAGACCATCTCGACCTCGTGCAGCAGGTGGCTGCAAAGCATGATAGCCCGGCGCTCGTGCGCCAGCCTGGGTATGAGGTCGCGTATCTCCTTGGTGCCTGCCGGGTCCAGCCCGTTGGTCGGCTCGTCCAGTATGATGAGTTCCGGGTCGCGCAGCAGTGTGGAGGCGATGCCCAGCCGCTGCTTCATGCCCATGGAGTAGTGGCCGTACTGGTCTTTGGCACGGTCTAACAGGTTTACCCGCTCTAGCACCTCGGTTATTTTGCTCTTCTGGATGCCACCGATAGACTCGGCCAGCACCTGCAGGTTGTCCCATCCGGACAGGTAAGGGTAGAAAGCCGGTTCTTCGACGATGGCTCCTATGCGCCTGAGGGCGGCCCAGCGGTTGCCGTCCTGCTTCACTCCGAAGAGCTCGATGCTGCCGGTGGTAGGGGTAATAAGCCCTAGAATCATGCCGACGGTGGTGGTCTTCCCAGCGCCGTTGGGCCCCAGGAAACCGAACACCTCACCCCGCCGCAGCTCCAGGTTCAGATTTTTCACCGCTTCCAGCTTTCCGAAACTCTTGCTGAGGCCGGTGGTGCGCAGGACAACGCTTCCCTGAGTTCCGGTAGCGCTCCGGGATTCCATCACTACTGTCATGGTCGCGTACCCCCTTTGTAGTAGCTGAATATCATTAACTATTCATCGTAACTTTATGGTACGGCATTGTCAATAATTATTCCGAATAAACTACTCCTCAATCGTGTCTCACCTATTGACACCAAAAAGAAGAGATGCTATCATGAGCGCCATAATAGTATCTTATGACTACTATTAAATATTTGAAGGGGAGGTTTCATGGGAACAGCTGCCGCAGTTTTCAGAAGCATCAAGGAAAACCTTTACGTCCCCCTGTTTAAGAAAGTCTGGCCGGTTTGGGCCGGAGCGTTAGCCTATGCCATTACCAATATTTTAATGGCGGCTTATGCCCGCGGCCTGGGTGTCTTCCCCCAGATTTCCATGTGGGGGGCTTCCCTGCTCAATGCCATCGGCATCAAGACGCAGGCTCCTTTCGCCGCGTATCCGGTAACGCCGATATTGAACGACTCGCACAGCATGATAAACTTCGGCATTGTTTTCGGCGTCCTCGGCGCCGCGCTCCTCTCGCGCGAGTTCAAATTGCGCACTGACAGCTGGCGCGGCTATGCGCAGGGATTTTTAGGAGGCTCACTGATGGGCTGGGGAACCGTTTTGACACCCCCATGCAATGTGGGCGGTTTCGGCACGGCTATTATGGCCCTGTCCCTCAGCGGCTTTCTCATGGCTATCGGCTTGTTGTTGGGCGGCTTTGTGGGCGCCCGCATACTGATGTGGCAGGCCAAACGCGCCATATCCGGCATCACAATAAAAGAGGAACCGGCCAGGCCGGCAGCAGAAAAAGCCTATACCTCCCGCCAGCCCATTATCGGGTGGGTTGTGATTGCCTTGCTGTTTGTGGCTGTAGCCGTCTATGCCAGCTTGAATAAGCCGAATTTCGGAATTCTGTTACTCTTCGGAGCCGCATTCGGAATCATCTTCCAGCGCTCCAGGTTGTGTTTTGCGGCTGCCTTCCGTGACGTATTTACCACCAAAGACACCCGCGTTCTGCGCTGGATTCTGGTCAGCCTGGCGGTGGGTATGGTGGGTTTCTCAATCCTCAAGTTCAAGGGTTTCATCCCGGCCGACCACTTCGTGTTCCCAGCCGGGCTGCATAATATCGCGGGCGGTTTTGTTTTCGGTATCGGCATGGTCATTGCCGGGGGTTGCGGCGTCGGGGTCCTGTGGCGCAGCGCGGAAGGCTATGTGCGCCACTGGTTTGCCATACTCGGGGGAATGCTAACCGCCGGCTCCTGGGTGCTGCTCTACGGTCACCAGGTGGGCCAGGGCTGGATATATAGTTCAAACGCCGGAGGGCTGGGCAAGGTTTTTCTCCCAACGGCGTTGGGGTGGGGCGGCGCGCTGGCGGCTGCCGCATTGACGCTGGCTGCCTTTTACACATTTCTGACATGGTTGGAGGCTAAAAAGCGATGAGCGCATTAACTGCTGTCAAGCAACAGGACGGAAGCTACTCGGTGGATATCAGGGGCTGGATGTGCCCCTACCCCAAGTACATGCTGGAGCCGCTTTTGAAAAAGATGGCCGGCAGGCAGAAGCGCATCTCCCTGCTGGTGGATTGCCCGTCAGCCGCTACGGATGTGCCGGACGTGGCGCGCAAACTGGGTTACAAAGTGCCTGAGGTAAGCCAGATCGGCGACGGCGAGTGGCGCATTATCATAGAATAGGTCATTAAAGGCTTGGTAAAGATGGGTGGATGTGGTTTCCACCCATCTTTATACCACGCTCGCCCCCGAGAAATTGTCTCCTACGACGTTGAGAATTGCCTCTACCTAGCCAGAATTGTGCGCTAGTCTACAGACGAACAAATCTCTTTCATTCTGGACAGAGCGGACTCGATTTCCTTCTTCAAAGCGACGAACTCTTCCCTGGATTTCTCGGTAATACATCCCACTCCGATTTTACGCATTCCTTCAACGGCGGCGTCCTGCAGCATCAACATCCGCTCATCTGCTTTTTTATACCTGTTATGCAATCCCAGGAATTCCGCTATTACTGACTCCGTAGCCTTCATGGCGTACCTCCTCTAACAGGATTAGACCATCCGATTCGGACTATTCTCTACCATTATTCTACACCCAAAAACGCTGTGTACAAACACTCTGCCCGAGCAAAGGGATTTAAGCCGCCTCGATTTTCCAAACCCTTGACTCCCTTCCTCCCCTGCTCTATGCTATGCCAGAGTTAAATACATGAGTGCGACTGTTTATCTGGTAGGCATCGGCCCGGGACAGGCGGAGCTCGTTACTCCCGAGGCGCTGAAGGCCATCGGGAAGGTATCCGTTGTCATCGGCCAGCCGGAGTGCCTTTTACTCGTCGAGGCTCTGACGCGCGGCAAAGAGGTTATAGCCGAGCGCCAGAGCCCCCTCGGGCGTTCGCGCCTGGCAGTGGAGAAGGCGCAGGCCGGGCAGGACGTGGCTATCATTTCCAGCGGCGACCCCGGCGTCTATGCCATCGCCGCCACCTTCCTGGAATACCTCAAGGACAATAACATCACTCTGGACGTAAAAGTCGTCCCCGGCGTGGGTCTGGCGGGTTACGCCGCGGCGCGGCTGGGAGCACCCCTGGGCAACGACTCCGCCGCCATCACCCTCACCGACCAGGGTACCCCCTGGCCAGTTATCAGAAAGAGGCTGGAGGCCGCCGCTTCCGCCGATTTCGTCATCGTCATCTATAACCCCTTCGGCAAGCTCGGCCCATCGCGCCTGCAGGAGGCGCTGAAAATCATAGCTGAGTATCGCACTGCGCAAACTCTGGTGGGCGTGCTGAGTAAAGCAGCCACCCCAGACGAGCAAGTCCAGATAACCACGCTGGGAGAGGTGAACGTTTTAGCATTGCCGGTTGATACACTGCTGATAATCGGCAACTCGCAAAGCTACGCCCGTGACGGAAGAATGGTCACGCCCAGACTGTACAGAGAGGGTGTGGGGTATTAGGATTCTCTCCCTTTGGTAAAGGGAGATGAAAGAGGGATTTTCCCTTTGGTAGGGGCACGGCGCGCCGTGCCCATTCTGTACGAACGGGTTTCATGACAATCGCGGTGACAAGAACAAAATCGTAGGGGCGAATGGCCATTCGCCCCTGCCTGTTACTCGATTTATCACCAGTCGATAATTTATCCGCCCGGGTTTTGCTCTGCTTGCAGTTCCTTCGCCCTGGCCTCTTTTATCATTGCCGTGGCTTTAGCGAGGGCTTCCACCACCGGCTCCAGCTTACTCATGTCGTAACCCACGCTCAGCACGTGGACATTGGCAGGCAGTTCCGCCAGACTCATCGGGAGCGACATGGGTAGAGGATTGGCATCCGTCGTAGTCACAGGCGTTTCGGAGGTCGCGGCGACATCTGGAGCGGATATCGCAGAAACCGGTCCTGGTGCGGCTTCAGGCGGTTTGAAAGCCTCCGGCGGCACCTCCACCCGCGAGATGACATAGCTCCCCAGCCTGGGGTTGAGCGCCGTATTGTGCCGCATGATGTCAGCGACGCCTTTGGCGTCCCACCAGCCGTCCTCTTCCATGAACTCGATGATGATTTCAGGGCGGGCGAGGTGATAATAATCGGCCACCAGTTTGAGCTCCTCCGGGCGCTCGCCGGCCACGTGTATCAGCATATCCGGCCACAAATTGTCCGCGCCAAAGTCTTTGTAGAGCGTCTTAAGTTCTATCCATTCCAGCCGCTCGCTCAACGTGCGCGCCTTCCAGCGCGGCAGGTACCAGTTCGGCCGCAGGCTCACATAGTAGTCCAGCCTGACCGAGTGGACGAGCGCCCCCGGCACCACGAACGAGGCGCGCACCAGGTTATCGAAGACCAGCTTCCTGGATTCCACAAGATCGGGCACGGACTCATCGCGGTTGCCCTCGGCGATATCGCCCTCCATGCTCGGGTCGGTGTAATAGTCGTGTGCTTTCCCCAGCCAGAGCTTGTCGGGGGCTAGCAGTTGCAGGAGCGCCAGTTCCCCCCATCTCTCGTAGCCCTCGCGGAACAGCGCCTCGAAAGAGTCGGCCACGGCAGTGTCGGCGACCCCGGTAAATCCCGCCAGGTCCGTTTTGCCCTTCAGCAGGTCGAACAGCGGGTCGAACAGCACGCGCATCAGGCCGTTGATGGGGTCGAGCAGGAACCAGTTGAGGTTGGCGTTGATCTCGATGCCTTCCAGCCTCATCTCTTCCTTGACAGCCTTGCTGGTCGCCCCGTAGGCCGCGCTCATGGCATAGGCTTTCTCAAGTTCGGCGGCGAAGCGCTCCTTGATGAAGCTTGCCCGTACTGTGTCGAATAGCTTATAAAACTCCGGCCTTATATCGCCTGTTATGACTACGGAGCTCATGTCGATTTCTATCGTCGGGTGGGTCACGATGAATTTTTGGAGTTCTCCGTACGAGTTTTGCCATGTTTCTGCCACGAATCACCTCCTAGTTTCGTCAGACCTTTTCCGGGGATGCGCCGCATAGGCGGGCATGGCTCACATCATATTAGCACATTTTGCTTTGCCAACATTATCATCATCAAAATAGAACCCGGCAGCTTTCACCCTAGCGGCCTGGCTGTCCTGAGCGGAAGAGGCGAACTGTGCGTCTAATCGGCGGAGCGCTTTACCGCTATCATCTCGGCCAGTATGCTAACGGCTATCTCTTCAGGCGTCTGCGCCCTGATGCGTATGCCGATGGGCGCGTGGGCGCGGGTGAGGTTGTCCTGGGTGAAGCCCCTGGCCAGAAGGTGAGAGAAGACTGCCTTGTTCTTTTCCTTGCTTCCTATCATACCGATATATCTAGCCGGGGTTTTGAGCGCGCCTTCGAGTGCGGCCTCGTCGCCCTTATGACCGTGCGTCACGATGACGATATAACTGCACTTATCCACATTTAGACGCGCGTAGGCTGACGGGATGTCCAGGACAAGCACCCCGGCGGCGTCCGGGAAACGCTCGACGCTGGCGAAATCAGGACGTTCGTCGATGACGGTGATTTTGAAACCGGCGATGGCCGCCATTTTTACCAGCGGCACGGCGATGTGGCCTCCTCCGAAGACGAACAGAGAGGGAGCCGCCGTAATGGGCTCGATGAACACCTCTGTGTCGCCGCCGCATATCATGCCCAGCTCCCCGCCCGCGTTGAGGCGGTATTCCAGCTTTTTGGCCTTGCCCTTGCGCATGACTTCCAAAGCCTCTTTGATGACGGCTTTCTCGACGGCACCCCCACCCACGGTGCCCATGATGGAGCCGTTGGCCCGCACCAACATCTTGGCGCCTTCCTCCCTGGGCGTGGAACCCGAAGCCGATATGACGGTGGCCAGGGCGGCTTCTTCACCAGCAGCGCTCAGCCGTACCAGTTCGGCGTAAATATCGTTCTGCATTTTTTACCTCCAGCAAGTTGAACCTAAGCAGCCTCGAAAATGTGAAATTCGAGTTTTTGGGCTATAAGCGAGCCTGACACCACGCGCTTTATCTGAGGGTGTCTGCGTGACAGGATGGCTCCGGCCAGCTTGCGCACATCGTCAGGACTTTGCGCCAACTCGACCTTGTTTATAAAAGGGACGATACGGGCACTTCGAGGAGCATACTGGATGATGCCTTTTTCGTCCGCCACCAGCGTGGCGATGACCTCGCGCGTAATAATGCCACCCTCGGGCAGTCCGGTCAGGCACGTAATGAGCTCCGGGCGAAAGGCGACCTCCTGCGACAGGGGAGAGTTCAGCGCGTCCATGCCGACCACCGCCACCACGAGAGTGGTGCTGTCTGGAATGACTGGCTCGGTAGCGTTGGGCGCCTTGATGGGCCTGCGCGCCGCCCCGTCCGCTTCATTGATTATGTAATCCGCCAGCTTCACAGCGGTGATTTTATCCACAGTCTCCGGCAGCAGCCCCCTGAGCTTGCCGGCTTCCGGCCTGAGGCATGCCGCGGTGACGTGTTTATGCCTGCCAAGCTCATCTTTCAAGCGCGAGATTAAGCGTTCCTCATCGTCTTCCAATACGACACAGGGCGATTCATCAGCTTCTGGTTTCATTATGTGCGTGGTGGTGGTGCTGATGACTTTTTTGCCGGCAAGCGAGAGTTCGCGCGCCAGCGCGAACATCAGGCTGGTCTTGCCTCCGCCTCCCACGATACTGATGACCTCGGCGGGACGCAGACCGAAGGCTTCCGCCAATCGGGATGTCTGCTTTTCCGCCGCGAGACTGATGCTCTTGCGCACGAGCAGCCAGACACCGCCTTCTTCCACGATTTGAGTGGCTGCAGTCAGGCCTTGAGATTCGACGAGCGCTTTCAATTCGTCGAGAGTAACGCGCCGTCGCCCCAGCCTGTCGTTGAGTATGCGCGATTCTTCGGCGATGCTGTCGATGACGCCCTGCGGAATACCCGCGCCGTAGCCACCCCCCACGAAGGCCAGCCCGCCGGGGGCCAGCACGCGGTATATCTCGCTCAAAATGCGCGGCCTGTCCATGATGAAAAAGAAGGCTCCACGTAAAATAACCAGGTCGAAAGACGCGTCTCCGAAAGGCAGTTTGTCCAGTGGGGCATTGAGAACTTCTATGCGGCGACCGAGGTTTCGGCGCTCTATTTCATGCCTGAGGTGCGCCAGGTATTCTTTATGGTCGTCGGCCAGAGTAAATTCCAGCGCCGCGTAGCGTGTCGCCAGCTCGTAGGAGATGCCCCACGAGAACGGCCCCAGTTCCAGCACCCGGCCGGAGTTGCGTCCGTAGACTGCCGTTACCTGCGACGCCAAATAGGGATACACCTCGCGCCACAGGTCGTTGACGGCTATCAAGTCGCTGATATCTATAGCGGTCTCCCCTTATGCGTTGAAATGCGCCAGTATAGCCTCGAGCACGCCGCCCGAGATGGTGCGCCCCTTGTCCGAGATAGTGTAGCAGTATTCCTTATTGCCGCGCGGGTCAACGTCGCCCGCCTTAAGTCCTTTGGTCACGGGCGTGCCGTCGCGCAGCAGCCCGCGTATGATGCCGGGTATGGCGGCCTTCACCGGCTTGCCCTCCACATAGGCCACGATATCCCCGGCCTTGACCATATCGCCGATTTTCTTGACTGCCTTGAAGACACCGTCGCTGGGTGCGCGCATGACGCGCTCGGTGGTATAGCCGCCGATGTTGCCGGGGTCGCCCGTGTCGGCCTCGGCTATGCCTTCACGCATGACGCGCCCCAGGTTGTGGCCGCGGTTGGTCTCGATGACCACGTGCACGTCCTTGCCGGCCTTAAAACCGATACCCAGTCCGATGACCAGTTCGGCATCCGACATGCGCGTGCCCAGATTCTTCTTGGCGATGATGGCGTCTATCTCGACGTCCGGCTTGAGCTCGGAGCGGATGGTGGTATCGGGATCCACGATGATGGCCAGTTCGCCGGCTTTCCAGGCGACCCTGGCCTCTCCCGCCGACCCGACCAGCCTGGCGGTTTTTCCTTCGACCGTCTTGCGGCCCTCGTATACCGCCTCGCAGAAAGAGACGTTGCGCCGCACCGCCTGCGGCCGGGGCACTTCGGTCATGATAACCTTAAAATGGCTCTCCGCCAAACGGCAGGCCACCGCGCTGGCAAGCTCCCCCCCGCCGCGGATAAGCACCCTCAGATTCTTGACGGACATATCGTTCTCCTATCCTCTACTTGTGACTTACGGACTATTTTAAGCCCAATCGTCCCGAGAGACAACAGAGTATTGATTCAAACGATTTTATAGAAATCCGGTTTTTATTCCGGTATGACGATGAGGTGCTCCGGCGGCAGGTACAGCAGGCACGTCTGGCCGTCCTCTACGCAGATGGCGCTCGATTTCGAGATAGCGGCGTTGATGTAGTGTTTGGCCTGCTGGTCGGAGTCCACGTGAAGACGGTAGGTAACGCTGGATATGCCCTCCACGACCTGCAGTATGCGGCTGGAGAAAACGTTTTCCCCATCGCTCCGTCTCAAATCGACGTACTCCGGCCTGATGCCCACCGCGACCTTCTGTCCGAGCGTTAGATGAGAGTCCTCGCCCGCCAGTGCCTTGAGCCCGGTGTTCCATGCGGTGACGTGCACCCATAAGTAGGGCGGCTCGATGCGGGCGACCGCCCCATCCATCAGGTTTCTCACGCCCGTCAGGCGGGCTACCGTGCGATTGACCGGCTGAGCGAACACCTTCTGCTTGGTGTCGCACTGGGCGATGCGTCCGGCCTGGTATATGGCAATTTGCGAGCCTAGTTTGTAACCCTCAGCCAGGTCATGGGTCACCAGCAGCATGCTGCCGCGGTATTCGCGCTGCAGCGCCAGCAGTTCCAGTTCCAGCCGTTCCTTAAGCTGCGAGTCCAGCGCCGAAAATGGCTCGTCCAGTAACAGGACCTCGGGGTCGGGGGCCAGCGCGCGGGCAATGGCCACGCGCTGCTGCTGCCCGGCGGAAAGCTGCCTGGGGTAGCGTCCCGCCAGCGGGCTAACGTTCATGATATTAAGGAGCCGCCCCACCTTTTCGCTTATCTCGGAGGCGGGCAGGTGGCGTATACTGTAGGCCACGTTCTCGCTGACCGTCATATGCGGGAAAAGGGCATAATTCTGGAAAACAAAACCCACTCTGCGCTTCTGCGGCGCTAGATTTATGCCCTCCGCGGAATCGAAAAGCACCTTGCCATTAAGCTCGATACGGCCTTCGTCCGGCCTGGTCAGCCCGGCGATGCACTGTAGAGTCATGGTCTTGCCTGAACCGGAAGGGCCCAGCACGGCCAACAGCTCGCGGTTGAGGCAGAAATCAACATCGAGTTCGAATCCCGGCAGCGCCCTTTTTATTCTGGCTTTGAGCATAAGTTATTCCTGGTTCTAATACTCAGTTTATGAGGAAGCCTCTGGTCTTCGGGGTGCGCCCCTTCCAGTAGGCGATGGCCGCCAGCGCGGCGAATGAAATCAGCAGCACGATGGCGACCAGTATGAGCGCCTGTCGGGTGTCTCCCGACTGGATAGCGAAATAGATGGCAACCGGTATGGTGGCCGTCTTGCCGGGGATATTGCCGGCCAGCATGAGCGTGGCGCCGAACTCGCCCAGTGTGCGCGCCAGCGCCAGCACTGTCCCGGCGGCCACCCCCGGCCAGGCCAGCGGCAGCGTCACCGTCCAGAAGACGCGCCATTCGCTGGCGCCCAGTGTGCGGGCGGCATCCTGAATATTGGGCTCCACCTGCTCGAAAGCACCCCGGGCGGTCATGTACATCAGAGGGAAGGCCATCACCACGGCGGCTATGACGGTGGCCCACCAGGAGAATACCACTGTCGTACCGATGTTGAGAAGCAGCTTGCCGATAGGGCCGTGGCTGCCGAAAAGCAGCAGCAGCCCGAACCCCACCACCGTAGGCGGCAGCACCATCGGCAGTATGAAAAGCCCGTCCACCACGCTTTTAAGCCTGCCCGAATAACGCGCCATCCAGCGCGCCGCGGCGATGCCCAGGAAAAAGGTGATGACGGTAGCCGTGAGAACGGTCCGCAGCGAGATCCACAGCGGCGATAAATAGTCCTGCGTCATTCTAACCTGTTTTGGAGAGAGAGACTATTCATGATTGCGTGCCGCGTGCTTCGGGTTTATCATACCGCGACCATTCGCTGGCTGTTTTAAACCAGCCGTCCTTGGTATCTTTGCGCACATCGAACCTGTGCACGTATGGTTTAATATCAAGTAGTGGCGTACCGTCAAGCATGTCCACTTCGGCGATGTCCAGCAAGTTATCACGTACAGCTATAAGCCTGACTACTGAAAGACCTATGAAATTAGGCCGCTTGAAATAACGCGTGGCAAATACGCCTTTCTTGCCCGCATCGAGGAACGGCTTGGTAAGCAATTCATAATCCTGAGCTTGGTGAAAACAATATATGAGAATCAAGTGAGAAAAGCCTTCAATGTCCTTGAGCCCTTCGGCATATTCAGGAAACAGTTCAATATGCCCGCGGCTTTCCGGGGCAAAACAGCTCTGTATCGGCGTGTCCTCATGCCGCTTAAAAGGGGTGGAAATAACACCTATTTGACGGCAAGTTACTTCATACACTTATGCAGTATCTCCCATTTAACCTGAGCTGCGCGGGCAAAACTTTTTAGTATGCGCATTTTATCTATTTTGCTGCTAAAGTGAAACCAAATTTTTCAAAAACGGCTTTGGCCTGAGCGCTGCTAAGAAAGTTGACATAGTCCTGGGCGGCGTCGGCATTTTTGCTGGCCTTGATGATGGCCACGGGATAAACGATGCCGGCATTTACATCGGCGGGGCCGGTAGCGACGACGGTGACATTGCTATCAGACAGGGCATCAGTGGCAAAGACAACGCCCGCGTCGACGTTACCCCCATCAACATATTGCAGGACCTGGGGCACGGTGGCTCCCAGCACGAACTTGGACTGTATGGCTGCCAGCATGCCGAGCTCAGTAAAAGCCTGCTGGGCGTAGGTGCCTGCTGGGACCGATTTAGGGTCGCCGATGGCGATGAGCTTCACCTTGGGGAGGGTGAGGTCGGAAAAACCAGTGATGCCGAGCGTGCTGCTTTTGGGCACTATCAGGACGATTTTGTTGTTCAAAAGGTTTTTGCGCGAGCCTGCGAGCAGCAGATTTTCATTCTGGAGGTTATCCATCTGTGTCGCGGCCGCCGAAAGAAACACGTCGCAGGGAGCACCGTTTTCTATCTGCGTCTGAAGCGTGCCGGAACTGGCATAATTCGGCGTGATGGTTACCCAGGGTTTCAACTGGGTGTAAAGGGCGTTGATTTCCTTTAAAGCGTTCGTCAGGCTTGCGGCAGCGGAGACGTTCAAAGTAACCGGGGCGGTGGTGACCGTGGTGGGAACCGCCGTGCCGCATCCGATGAGAGAGCCCAGTAATAGCAGCAAAGCCAGAGACAGGGTGAGAAATTTACCGATTCTGTTCAATTTATTCTCGCTATAAACATTGTTTATCTATCCTCTTTACATGATGAAAGCCGCTGCCTGCGGCTTTCATCGTAACACCTACCGAGTTACTATCTGGTTGGTAGCCCCTGCCGCTCGCCCGATTACACCCAGGGCTCCGCACACGGGAGGGGGAGGTTATCCATTTAAGACGGGCGGAAGAAAAACACCCATCACCCTGGTTTCCCCCGGCAGGGCCTACCTTCTGCTTAATTACCTAACCTGGTGCGCTTTTCCGAACATTTTGTCATACCAATATATCACCAGTGATAGAGGTTGTCAATAGGTTGAAGAAATCGGGCAGCGGCACAGCGCGTATGAGCGCTTCAACATGTCTTCAAGATATAAAAATGTGGTCGCAATTTCGCTAGATTGTAGAGTCGATGCTAGGGCATTTATGGAGAGTCCACCCCTCACCTTTATCCTCTCCCGCAAGGGGAGAGGAAACGGATTACAACATCTCTCCCTCGACGGGAGAGATAACAGCGAGGGTGAGAGTTGCGAGTGATAACCTTACTTTGGTTTTATCCGAAAAGAGGGAGGAACGAATTTGCCGCGTCGTCAGTCTGTTTCTAAGGCGGGATGGGGTGGGTTCTCCCTTTGGAAAAGAGCCTGTCCTGAGCCTGCCGAAGGAGAGATGCAGAGGGATTCTTCATGAATCAAACCTCTCAAATCCCTTGTAATCTCCTCTTGTTAATGGGAGAGACTGGTTAGGAGATTTTGCCCCCTCACCTGACCTCACCAACAGTGGGGAGAGGAAAGATTACAGCGGTATATTCCCGTGCTTCTTCTGCGGCAGCTTCTGGCACTTGTCGCGCAGCATTTCCAGCGCCTGAATCAGCATGGGGCGCGTGCGGCGCGGGTCTATAATATCGTCTATGTAACCCAGCCCCGCCGCCTGAAGCGGATTGTCGAAGCGCGCGCGGTATTCCTCCACCAGCTTCTTGCGCGTTTCTTCTTTATTTGGAGAGTCGGCAATCACCTTGCGGAAGATGATGTTAACCGCCGCCTCCGCTCCCATTACGGCTATCTCGGCGCCCGGCCAGGCGTAATTGATGTCGCCCTTCAAGTGATGCGAGCTCATGACGATATACGCCCCGCCGTAAGCCTTGCGCGTGATGACGGTCAGCTTTGGCACGGTGGCCTCAGCGTAGGCATAAATCAGCTTTGCTCCGTGGCGGATGATGCCGCCATGCTCCTGCTCGGTGCCGGGCATGAAGCCGGGCACGTCCACCAGGCTCACCAGCGGTATGTTGAAGGCGTCGCAGAAGCGCACGAAACGCGCTGCTTTCACGGAGGCATTGATATCGATGGTCCCCGCCAGCACCGATGGCTGCTGCGCCACCACGCCGACGGAGTTGCCCGCCAGCCTGGCCAGCCCGCAGATGATGTTGGGGGCGAAGCGGGATTGCACCTCCATGAAATCGCTATTGTCCACGATGGTGTTTATGACTTTCTTCATGTCGTAGGGCAGGCGCGGGTCGTCCGGCACCAGCGTGAAAAGAGCTTCGTCGGTGCGCTGCGGGCTGTCGTCCGTCTTGACAACTGGCGTCTTTGCATTGCAGTTCTGCGGCAGGAAGCTCAATAACCTCCTGACCTGTTTAAAACACTCCTGCTCGTTATCATAAAGGAAGTGCGCCACGCCGCTCTTCTGGTTGTGCACCTCGGCCCCGCCCAACTCCTGGTGGCTCACTACCTCATTGGTCACCGAGCGCACCACGTCCGGGCCGGTGATGTACATCTGGGTGATGCCCTTCACGGTGAAGACGAAGTCGCACAGGGCGGGGGAATAAACGGCTCCGCCGGCGCTGGGACCGACCACCACCGCAATCTGAGGGATGGCGCCCGAACAGCGAGCGTTGCGTAGCAGCATCTCGCCCACACCCGCCAGGCTGGCCACGCCCTCCTGGATACGCGCGCCACCTGAGTCGTAAATGCCGATGACGGGCATACCGCGCTCCAGCGCTCGGTCCATCACCTGCCCAACTTTTTGGCCCACTACTTCAGAAATAGTCCCGCCGATAAAGGTGAAATCCTGTGAGAACACGAAAACGGGGCGTCCGTCTATCTCGCCGCTGCCGGTAACGACGGCGTCGGAGTATTCCTTCTGGTCGGACATGCCGAAATCGGTGGCGCGGTGGGTCACGAAACCGCCCATCTCGTGAAAGGTGCCGGGGTCGAGCAGCAGCTCTATTCTCTCGCGAGCGGTGAGCTTGCCGCGTGCGTGCTGGGCGGCGATGCGTTCGGCGATACTGGTGCCCTTGCGCAGCGCCTCCATGCGGCTGAGTTTATCGTCAATAGTCATATTCGACTACTCCTTTACAAAAACCTGAATATAGTAACACAAGGAGTCGCAGAAGGACAAACATAGATGTGGATATTGCGGACGGTGACGTGTGTCCGCCGCAATAATCATAGCACAACGGCTGGCTGAAAAACATGCCGCCGGCGAAAATCAACCGCCCCATTTGCCTGTGTCAACCGCCGGCTGACAAACAGGTTTACATAGACGTATGCAGCCTGATATAATGTGCAGCCAGTGAAACAGGCCGTTCTGGCAGCCTTCAGGCAGGGGGGAAAGCCGCTTTCGGGCGAGGCGCTGGGGAAGAAACTCGGTGTGTCGCGCGCTGCTATATGGAAGTGCGTCCACGAGCTGCGCCGCCAGGGGTACGTTATCGACTCCTCGCCCCGCAAAGGCTACTCGCTGGTTTCCTCTCCCGACCTGTTGCTGCCCGAAGAAATCCGCCGCGGTCTGGCCGCGCAGAGCTTCGGAAAACGCATCGTCTACCGCGACGAATGCGCCTCGACTCAGGACCTGGCCGCCGAACTGGCCCGCGGAGGAGAACCCGAGGGGCTGGTGGTCATCACCGAAAACCAGACTCAGGGCCGGGGCAGGAAAGGCCGGAGCTGGATTTCTACACCGGGCGCCGGGGTTTACCTTTCCGTCATTTTGAAACCGGGGTTGAAGCCCTCTCAGATTGTGCAGATTCCCCTGATTGCCGGCGTAGCCGCCGCCAGAGCTATCAGAGCCGAAAGCGGTCTTAAGCCGGACATCAAGTGGCCTAACGACATCCTCATTGGCGGCAAAAAAGTAGCCGGCATTCTCACCGAGATGAGCTGCGAGTTAGACCGCATCAACCACGTCATCCTGGGTATCGGCATTAATGTGAACACGCGTGAATCGGATTGGTCGGAGCCTGTCCGCGCCGTCGCCACTTCGCTTTGCGCCGAGTGCGGACACAAGATATCACGTGTCGCCCTGGTGCAGCGTTTCTTGACCGAGCTTGAGGCTGTTTATCACCGCTATCTGGCGGGTGGCTTTGAAAGTATCCGGCAGGAATGGAAAAGCCTCAGCAGTACCATCGGCTCTCTGGTGGAAATCACGGATAGCGGGGAACGCCTGACGGGAGAAGCGCTGGACATCGACCAAGACGGTTTCCTGCTGCTGAAAACAGACGCAGGCCACACAGAGCGTATTGTCGCCGGCGACGTGTCTTTAAGAAACCTTACAACTTGATTTAAGTCAAAACTAAACAGGGAAAGGAATTTATTATGGCAACTAACACCGCAACGCATACCCTGGAGACCTTAAGGCTGGCGCGTCTGGGCGCCTTCCGCTGGCGCTATCAGGCCAGCCTTCCCTGGAAGATAACGCTGGCTTTGCTGATGGCCGGACTGACCGGGCTGCTGGCCCAGGTGCGCATCGCCCTCCCCTTTACACCCGTGCCGCTTACAGGCCAGACTTTTGCCGTATTGCTGGCCGGAGTTGTGCTTGGCAGGAAGTGGGGTGGCGTGAGCCTGGCCATATATGCCATCCTGGGGATTGCCGGTTTACCCTGGTTCAACGGCGGGACTAGCGGGCTCTCCGCCACGGGCGGTTATCTTATCGGATTTGTGCTGGCGGCGCTTTTCCTGGGTTATTACACGGATAAATACCCGAAATTCCGCAGCTTCAGTGCCATGTTCGGCCTGATGCTTTTTGCCAGCCTGGTGCTGGTTTATATCCCGGGACTTCTGTGGCTGGGTTTCTGGCTGCACATGGTAAAGGGCAGCACGGCCGGTATAATATCCGTTATCAGCCTTGGCGCAGTGCCTTTCATCGCCGGAGACATATTGAAAGCGGGACTGGCGGCTGCGGCGGCCAGAATACTCACTCCGAAAGAGTCATTTACAGAGAAGGAGCGGTTGCCCTGAGAAGCCGCTCGATGTAAGGCGGCCCCGACTACACCTTGTTGGCCTTCTGCTCCTGTCGCCAGCAGTGTGGGCAGTATTGCCGCCCTCCTGGCGCGTGATATAACGCCGGGGAGCGTTTCAGCACGGAGGGTCGGATATACGCGGAAATGGTGAGTAGCCCGACTCACCATTTCTTGTTTTTAAAGGTAAATGCAGATGTCAAATGCTTTATATACACGCGTTTTGTTCTGTACTGGTTCTGACAACTACTGCATTAACCGCCAAAACTAGGCTTGATGAATGTCGTTAGCCACGGGATTGCCCACGATGCCTGCCTGGGCGGCGATAATAGCGGCATGGGTGCGGCTGCGTGCCTGCAACTTGTCGATAACATTTCTGACGTGTTTTTTGGCAGTGTCCATGGTGATACCAAGGCTTGCGGCGATTATCTTGTTCGAGTCTCCATTTCCCATCAGCCTCAGCACGTCGACTTCTCTCGCGGTAAGGTGAGCCGCCTCAGTGGTACGCTCGGCCAGCGTCCTGCGGCCATTTTGAATCAAATTCTCCACGGCAGTGTACAGCAATGCCGTCTTTATCTGCGTGCTGCCCTCGACAACGCGATGGATGCTCTGCAGCAATGCTTCCGGTACCGTGTCCTTGAGGAAGATGTATCCTCCCGCGCCCGCATGAATGGCGTCAATTACATAAGAATCGTTAAGGTTCTCCGTCAGCACCAGGACAGCTACCTCCGGGAATGCGTCCTTGATAAGCCTGGTAGCTTGCACCCCATCCAGGTGATCGTTGCGGGTCTCGGTCAACACTACATGCACAGGCCGTCCCCGCTCACATGCTCGTTTAATATGCAGAAGAGCTTCAGGCCCATCAGGAACGTCTCCAGTCACTTCAATACGCTCATCTTTAGCCAAAATAGACTGCAGACCCTCCCGAACAACCGGATTGAAATCAATCATCAGGACACCCACCGTTTCAGATTCGCGCTGTTTGACTGCCATAGTTCACCCCTCCCCAGTACACTTTAGTGTACCCATAACCAATACTTTGGTGCGCTTTCTGTCACCAATTTACCCCCCCACCCCCGCTTTGTCAACTGCTATTCATTACCACTCATTAGATTAGTCTATCAGCACTAACATACCTGTCCCTTAACCGCTAGCGAGGCTTGTGGCCTCGGGATACAGGGTACATACTTAGCTCTACATTAGAGGAGCTATGCCTATTACTCTTTTGTTATCCCCTAGGCGAGGGCGAGAAGAGAAAAAGGCAACTCAATAAGGAGTGAACAACATGGCAGCAAAGTTCGAAATCTACAAGGACAAGGCTGGAGAATTCCGCTTCAAGCTCGTTGTTGGCAATGGTCAGACCATCGCCGTGTCTGAGGGTTATACGAGCAAGGACGGTGCCATGAAAGGCATTGCATCCGTCAAGCAGAATGCGCCCAGCGCGACTGTCGAAGATAAGGCCGACTAAAAGCTCCTATCATCTTCGTGTCAGCAACTGATTGGAGGTGCATCAAGTGACAATCGAGTGGTTGCGCGACCTGACTATCATCGTTTACGGCTTGATAGGGGTGATTTTTCTGATTATCATAGGGATAATGGCCTTCGCTCTGTTTCGGCGTTTGGAATTCATCCTTGATTCTTTAAAGGTGACGTCATCCAATATCGAGGAGATCTCCACTGTCGCCAAAGAGCAGATAGTGCGGCCCATTGTCCAGGTGGGGGGTATTTTTCAGAGCATAGCCAGATGGATTGAAGTTATAGGCGGATTTCTAAAAAGAAGTAAAAAGGAGGTGATTGATGGAGAATGAAAACAGCGGTGCTTTGTTGGGCGCGGGACTGGCCGCCGGTTTAGCTCTCGGTCTGGCCATCGGCCTGCTTTATGCCCCGCGGCCAGGTAGGGAAACCAGAGCCATGCTCAAAGAGCGGGCTATGGAGATGAAGGGAAAAGTCGGGGAGATGACAGAAGAGATGAAAGAACGCGCCGGCACCATGATGGAAAGAGCTAAAGAAAGAATACGTGGCAGCACCGAAGCCGGCATGTAAACCAGGAAGACATATATTTTAAGATAGGGGGATAATACCATGGATGACAATGGAATGGCGAAGGGGCTGGTTATAGGCCTCGTAGCGGGTGCGGTCTTCGGGCTGGCAGTGGGTATGCTGTATGCCCCCAAGTCTGGCGCCGAGACCCGCTCTATGCTCAAAGAGAAGGCCATGGAAGCCCGCGAAAAAGCCGGTGAGCTAGCCGAGAAGGTCAAGGAACGGGCTTCAGCCATGCGCGGCGGCAAAGAAGCTGCATAGGGTTCGAGTCTCTTTTTGATCGACGAATGGGATAAAAAAAGAGTTTAGAAAACTAAAGAAGGTCGGTTTATAGGAGGATTAATATGGTAATCAGCGGTTTACTAATGGGAATCATCACTCTGCTTTTCGGTGTCATTATAATGATTTTCCCCAAGATACTTAACTATCTTATAGGCATTTACCTCATCATTATCGGAATCATTGCCATTATTCAGGCCATACAATAAGTTTGGGCCCCCGGGGCACTCTAAGGCAAGGAGGTCAACATGGATATCTTATTACTTATCGTCATTATTCTGGTTATACTGTGGTTCACAGGCTGGGGGACCGGTTGGGGGAGAAGTCATTTTTCCGATCAAAGGCTGATCCACATAATACTTGTTATTGCCGTGATAATCCTGGCTGTCTGGCTGCTGAAGGCGGTACTGCACCTCTTTTAACTTTCCAAATTTAATTCCCCGACTATCGTGTTCGAGGAGTGAAGTTCTCCCTAGAGCAGGACAAAAAGACGCAGGGCAATCGAGGGTTGTATTAAGTTAATACCACTACCTTGCGGTCGTGGGGAGTTATTACTGAGGAGAAGGGCAATGGAAGATAAAACACGATCAACTTCTGCCAGGCATAACATTATGCAAAAACCGTTGCCCGAGATTCTGGATGAAATCGATGCCAGCATCGGACTGGCGGAGAAGGCCGCAGGTGAGGCCAGGAAAGCAGCCGAAGAAGCGCGCCTGGCCGGGGAGAAAGCCGCCGAAGAGGTCATGAAAAAAATTCGCAAGCTGTTTCTCATGATGTCTCAGGACATCACAGAAGAACTTAAAGAAACCGAGAAAAAAAGCTAATGGCACTGCGTTCAACAGGCAAGAAGGTGAATGCATTAATATAAATTAGAGAAGAGGGTGATACATGGCAAGAATATCAGATTACTTCAACAGGACCTTATTCCAGATAAAGTGGTTCTTCTGGACGCCAACCGAAAAGTACGCGTACTTGTGGAACAGAACCTGTAACAGATAAATAAAATTGGATAAAGAATAGAGTCGTTAATATAAGGAAAGGAGGTCATCATGCTGGATTTATTACTGGTTATCGGTATCATTCTATTAATCTTGTGGGTGTTTGGCATGGTCGCGTTGCCAACCCTCGGCGGGCTGATTTACATCGCCCTGGTTCTGGCAGTCATTCTCATTATCATCTGGCTGTTAAAGAGAGTTTTCAGGGCTTTCTAGCATATGGCAGTTTGTGCCATGAATCAACTGAGTACTAAATAAGGAGGAATATTATGAGTAAATTACCGAGGTTCGTACCAACTATCAGATTGAAGCAATACGATGTGGTCAACAAACAGCACGAGGACATGGGCCAGGTGCAAACCTTCGTAGTGGATATGCACGAAGGTATAATTGCGTTCGTCCTGGTGGCTTTCGGCGGCACGCTGGGTTTCGGCGATAAATGGTTCGCCCTGCCGTGGGATGCTTTGCAGTGGTACCCGGAGACAATGAAGTTTGTTCTGGACATGCCGGAAGAGGTCCTCAAGAATGCCCCGGGGATGCACAAGGACAAGTGGCTGGAAGAGATTGAAAAGTGGCAGAAAGAAGAAGACCTGGCAGAGCTTGACCACTACTACAGCCAGCATGGGTATAAGTCATACCTGGGTATTGTGCGCCTGGTAGCCATAAAGAGAGGCAGACGCAAGGCAGAAGCCAAATTTGAGTTAAACAATGACACTGCGGGTGAATTCCGCTTTAAGCTCATTGCTTCAAACGGGGAGACCATCGCCGTGTCTGAGGGTTATACGGCCAAAGAGGGTGCGCTGAACGGTATTGAGTCCGTCAGGGAAAACGCGCCTGTAGCCCTGGTTAACGATAAGACAACCTAGTTCTGGCGAGCCGCAGCTAGCAAGCCGTGAGTGTGCTGTTACTGCTACGCTCAATACGGGATGGTCCCTGATGAGATTAGTCTGGAAAACATCGATAGAATAAATAAAGGAGGAATAACATGGCAGCCAAGTTTGAAATCAACAAGGATAAATCCGGGGAATTTCGCTTCAAGTTCATCGCTGGCAACGGTGAGACCGTTGCGGTGTCTGAGGGTTATACGAGCAAGGACGGTGCCATGAAAGGCATTGCATCCGTCAAAGAGAGCGCCGCCAAAGCCGTCATCGAAGACAAGACAACCTAGTTCCAACGAGTCGAAGCTAACAAGCCGCGAGTGTAGGAGCTGTTGTCGGCAGCAGCTCCTACTGCGGTTTGAGTGTAATGAAAGGAGTAGATTAGTGAAGAAGATATCTGAACACTTGAAGTTTTTAAAAAGCCAATCTACTTTTTTACTTTATGGTATCGTTTTCTGGCTTCCGGTTATATTGGTGATTTATATAACGATTCTTCTATTCACCAATGCCGAAAATGTCGGGAGAATGATTCTGGGCGTTGCTGTACCCGATAAGTATTTATTCTTCGGTTTCGGCGCAATCCTTTGTGCATTGATTGTCTATTTGTCAGGCATGGTATTGAAACTAACCAAGCTTGGTAAAGTGCTTTCCAAAGTTCCGGTAATAGGGCTCTTTTTCGGACAGGGCGAGATAATGACTATTAACAGGCTGGCTCATATGGTACCCTGCCTCTTTTTGTATTCACCGACCTGCCTCTCCTATGGCTGGATACTGGCAGAGGAAAAGGTTAAACTGAGCCATAAAAATGCTATCTTCCCGATTATAAACGTCTATTATCCTAATGTGCCCACCCTGATAACCGGCCAGGTTTTTGCGGCGAGGAAAGACACCGTCATGAAGCTGGCCAATTCTTCGACCGAGGTAATTGATCTTCTGCTTTATTCCTTCCGCAGCCCGGCGGCCTTGGAATACATCCCCTGGGAAGACGAATCGATAGAGAACTTCGAAGAACGTTCCAAATATTTCGGCCTGAAATTGGACACCGGTAAAAAAGATGTAGTACTTGAGGAAATCCATCCGGTTCGACACAGCACTAAAAAATAGCCAAAATTCATGTTAAGTTACGGAAAAGATAGGGTAGGACGTCTGGAGCGAAACGAATCAGATTTCGCTGACTCTGGCAGGATGACGCCATGCTGAGCGGCGGTATCACCGAAAGCAGGAAGAAAGATATGCCACCCAAAAATACAGTTACGGTATCCCCTGAATATGCCGAGAGCATCGTCAATACGGTGCGTGAACCTTTAATCGTACTGGACCAGGATTTAAGGGTAGTCACGGCCAGCCGCTCCTTTTATGATGTTTTTGAGGTAAAACCCGCAGAGACCGTAGGGCGGCTAATTTATGACCTGGGTGATAAGCAATGGGATATCCCCAGGCTAAGGGAACTGCTGGAAGAAATCCTGCCCCAAAAGGCGACCTTTGATGACTATGAGGTGGAACACGATTTTCCTGGCGTTGGCAGACGTACCATGCTTTTGAATGCACGGAGGATCCCCATGCCACCGGAAAAGCCAAAAGTTATTCTCCTGGCTATCGAAGATATCACCAAGCGCAAGAGTATGGAAGAATCTTATCTTGGTTTGGCAGCAATTGTTAATACGTCGATTGATGGTATCATCGGGAAAACTTTGCAGGGGGATATTGTCAGTTGGAATAAAGGGGCAGAAAAAATACTTGGTTACTCCGAAAAAGAGATGCATGGCCAAAATATTTCCCTCTTAGCTCCTCCTGGTTACAAAGAAGAAGTACTCAATCAACTTAAGAAACTGCAAGCTGGAGAATTGATTAAAAATTATGAAACGAAACGCATCCGCAAAGATGGAGTAGTAATTGATGTCTCTTTGACTCTTTCGTCAATCAAGGACAAGCTGGGAAATATATACGGCGTGTCGGCTATTATGCACGATATAACCGAACAAAAAAAAGCAAAACAACTGTTAACCGTCAGTGAATACTCCGAGAGCATAATCAACACCGTGCGAGAACCTCTAATTGTTCTGGATAAAGACCTCCGGGTGGTTGCGGTCAGCCGTTCCTTCTATGAATTCTTTAAGGTAAAGCCCGAGGAAACCGTGGGGCAGCTTATCTATGACCTGGGCAATAAACAATGGGATATTCCCAAGCTGCGGGAACTGCTGGAAACCATCCTTCCTCAAAAAACGACCTTTGATAACTATGAGGTTGAACACAATTTTGCCACCATCGGCCGGCGCATCATGCTTCTGAATGCCCGGCAAATCGAACGGGGGATGGGCAAGGAACGGATCATCCTCCTGGCCATCGAAGACATCACCGAGCGTAAGGAGATAGAAGCCGGTCTGGAAAAGACCCGCAAAGAACTCGAGGTTATTAAAAAATCCGCGGATGAAGCCAGTGAATTCGCTGAGAGCGTCATCAACACCGTGCGTGAGCCCTTGATTTCTCTGGATCAGGACCTCAGAGTGGTCACGGTCAGCCGCTCTTTTTATGAAGTCTTCAAGGTGGAACCGGCAGAAACCGTGGGGCAGCTTATCTACGACCTGGGCAATAAACAATGGAATATCCCCAAGCTGCGGGAACTGCTGGAAACCATCCTTCCTCAAAAAACGACCTTTGATAACTATGAGGTTGAACACAATTTTTCAACTATCGGCCGGCGTATCATGCTTCTGAATGCCCGGCAAATTCAAAGAGCGTCTGGCAAGGAGCGTATCATCCTCCTGGCCATTGAGGATATCACCGACCGCAAGGAGATAGAAACCGGCCTGGAAAAAGCCCATGAAGAGTTAAAGGAATTGGCTTCCGAGTTAAAACGCGCCGCTCGCGCTAAATCCGAGTTCCTGGCCAACATGTCGCATGAGCTCAGAACCCCGCTGAACTCCATTAATGGGTTCTCCGAGGTATTATACGACGAGACTTTCGGCCCGTTAAACGATAAGCAGAAGCAATATGTTAATAACGTTTTAACCAGCGGGAAGCACCTTCTTTTACTGATAAATCAGATACTTGATATGGCAAAAGTCGAAGCCGGAAAAATGACGCTGGCTTTATCTATCTTGCCTATGAAAAGCCTGTTAAATGAGCTTTCCATGCTGGTAGCGGATATGGTCAGTAAAAAGAAAATTGAAATGTCACTCGAAATAGCCGAAGATCTGCCCGATATAGAGGCCGATGAGCTCAAGGTAAAAGAGATAATTTACAACCTTCTTTCAAACGCCGTTAAGTTTACCCCCAACGGCGGTAGAATTGGTATGCGGGCAAAGAAAGCCGGTTCCGCGGTGGAAATAGTAGTCTGGGATACGGGGGTCGGTATCGCATCCGAAAATATCGGGAAAATATTTGAAGGGTTTTTCCGTGTCGATACGCCGTATTCCCGGGTAACTGAGGGAACCGGGCTAGGTTTGCCGCTTTCAAAAAAGCTGGTTGAGCTGCACGGCGGGAATTTTTCCGTAGAATCAGAAGGGCTAAACAAAGGCACCAAAGTCAGGTTTACTCTGCCTATTGTATCCAGGAAGGTGATATGAGATGGGGAAGAGAGCATTAATCGTCGATGATAATGGAAACAATCTTATTCTGGAAAAAGACCTCCTGGAGGTCGCCGGATTCGAGGTATTTATATCTGAAAATGCTTCCGGCGGAATTGCCATTGCCCGGAAAGAAAAACCGGATATTATTGTTATGGATGTGAGACTTCCCGATATGCGCGGTACCGAAGCTGCCAGAATATTGCGGCAAGATAAAACCACGCGCGATATCCCCATCGTTTTTGTCACGGCATCCGTAATGGTGGAAGGCCGAGAAGCGATAAACGCTATACCAAACTCCGGATTCATAGGCAAGCCAATTAACACGCGCACCTTCGCCAAGGAAATCAGCCAATTTATTAAATGAGTTTATGTTGAATAGTCAAATTCAAAAGGGATAGATGATAAAAGACAAACCGGTAATCCTGGTTGTCGATGACCAGCCCCAAAACATTGAGCTGCTCGAAGCATATCTTGTTCCGCCGGGTTATGAAGTTGTCAAAGCAACAAGCGGTGAAGAAGCGCTGGGGAAACTTTCCGGCAATAAAATCGACCTGATTCTGCTGGACGTAATGATGCCCGGCATGGATGGTTTTGAAGTTATCCGCAGGGTCAGGCAAGATGATAAAAATCGGCTGCTTCCGATAATCTTGGTTACCGCATTGCGGGAAACTGAAGACCGGGTAAAGGGAATTGAAGCCGGTTGTGACGATTTTCTTTCAAAGCCTGTTGACAAAATGGAGCTTTTAGCCCGGGTGCGGTCCCTGCTTAAGGTCAAAGCCTACAACGACTTGATGGTTAATTACCGCAAAGAGTTGGAGTCCGAGGTAACCAGCAGGACCGAAGAATTAAAGCAAGCCTTCGAGAAGATAAAAGCCGCCTCGCTGGAGACGATTTACCGCCTGTCCATGGCCTCCGAGTACAAGAACGATGACACTGACGCACACATCAAGCGTATGAGCAATTATTCCGCTGCCGTTGCCCGCCGCATGGGTTTGGACGAAAATACTATTGAAACCATTATTTATGCAGCGCCTATGACCGATTTGGGTAAGATAGGTATACCCGACGCCATTCTGATGAAACCAGCCAAGCTTGACTCAATGGAATGGGAAATCATGAAACTACATACGGTCATCGGTGCAAGAATCCTCGAGGGCTCGGACGCCGAATTCATCCGTATGGGAGAAACTATGTCCATGTGCCATCACGAGAAGTGGGATGGAAGCGGTTATCCAAACAGGCTAAAGGGTATAGAGATACCGATCGCCGCACGCATCGCGGCAATCGCAGATGTATTCGATGCGCTGACATCCAGACGGCCATACAGAAAACCATTCTCCGTGGGAGAGTCGCTGGCAATTATCAGGGAGGGAAGGGAAAGCCACTTTGACCCGGATGTAGTGGATGCTTTCTTCGCCATGCAAGACGAAATACTCGCTATCAAGAAGCAGTATGGCGAGGATAGTCAACAGGCTTTTGATATCCCCGAATTGAAGGCGCTGCTGCGGCAATACAACTTTAGACCTAATCCAAATTCCTTTTGAGAAATCCAATGATGAAATTATGAATGTTTTGCCGCAAACGCTGGGTGTCTCAGCCCACGTCTGCCAGGTCAAAGGCGGATAATGCCTGCTAGGAGATAAAGACAATGGATAGTTTTCTTTTCTTAATTACAGCCGTTTTAACCATGGTACTCGTTATAACCGGTTTCTATTATTCCATCCAGTCAAAGAAACAACTAGAAAAAAATCTGGACGAGACGAGGGCTGAAGTGGCCATGGCATCCCGCCCCTTGTTGGTTATCAGGGCGGTGGTTCATGAGGCTGCAACGACTTATGTGGCTGATAGCGTGTCCGCTCCCAAAGGTGCGCAGAAAACTGATGACCGCCCGCTGACTTCCCATTTTTCGCACTTTGAGCTATTTAACGCCGGTAACAGTCCGGCTATAAGCTTGAAAATCTCTTTAATGAACGCGGAAAAGGCTGTCCTGCAGGGTGAGACTCTGGGTTTCCTGCGCAACAACGAGCAGGCTTTAACGTTCGTTCCTATCAAACTTGAACTACACAAAACCTATTACCTCGTTTGTGAATATGAGAGTGTCCGCAGCCGAGTAAGCAAGATCTGGTATCAGACATGGTTGCCCTTCACAGCCATAGAAGGCACGGTGAAAAGCCTTATTAATGTAAATGTCGGTGAACTGGATTTCAAGGAAGTTCCCGCCAGTGTGCATTCAATAGCTTCCCTCAAGCCTAAATAAACATCTCTTACCAGCAGTTGGACGCCATGTCCATTGGGATTTTCATAACCGAACGCATTGATGCCTTTAGAATCCAAGAGAAGCAGTATAGCAGCATATCGATTGCGATACTCTAAAATATAATGACATTCTCCCCGACGCAAGCGTCGGGGTATCACAATAATCTTAGTTGATCTTTGTGAATCTGGATATACTTACCGGATTCGCCGCAAGCGGCGGGGAATTAGACCCTAATGAGATTAATCACATCGGCTTTCTTCTTTCGCTTGATGGCAGGGATCGAGCGAGAGCAAGATTCAAAGAATCTTCACGCCAACGGTTATTCCCAGACTTCCCCGCAAAAATCACGCATATCGGTTATAATTACCTATATGAGAGTCATCGCCGGCAGCGCCAAGGGCTTTCCGCTTAAAGTCCCCAAAGGCACCCCCACGCGCCCCGCCACCGAACTGGTTAGAGGCGCTATCTTCTCCATTCTGGATTCCTCGGTAGAAGACTGGTCGCGCGTACTCGACCTCTTTTCGGGCTCGGGCTCACTGGGCATTGAGGCTCTCAGCCGGGGCGCCGGCAGCTTGGATTTCGTTGACCAGGAACCGCGCTGCTGTGCTATAATCAAGGAAAACCTGGAGAAAACCAGACTCGGCGGCCAAGCTAAAGTGCACTGCACGACGGTAAGCCGGGCTATTTCCATGCTGGACGGGGAATACAACATCGTGCTGATGGACCCGCCCTACAAAGACACCGGCATTGGAAGCACCATTGAACAACTGGCGGCATCGAAACTGGTGGGGGAAGGGACGACGGTAGTCATCACCCACTCGTCCAGATTCAAACTGGAAGCAAGATACGGAGCGCTTGTCATGAAACGCGAATACCGCCACGGCGACAGCACCATCGCCATCTACCGAAAGGAGCATATATCTTGACCACCGCAATTTACCCCGGCAGCTTCGACCCCATTACCAACGGACACCTTGACGTGGCGCAACGCGCCGCACGCGTCTTCGACAAAGTCATCATCGGGGTTTACGACACGCCCGAAAAAAAACTCATGTTCAGCCAGACCGAAAGGGTCGAACTGGCGCGCAAGGCCGTTAAAAACACGCCTAATATTGAAGTGCAGCCTTACAGCGGTCTCACCGTGGATTTCGCCAAAAAGGTCTGTGCGCCAGTGATGGTGCGCGGCCTCAGGGTGAGCGCCGATTTCGAGTTCGAGTTCGACCTGGCCATGATGACCAACAAGCTCTCGCCGGAGCTGGAGATGGTCTGCTTCATGGCCAGCCCGCAATACCAGTTCCTCAGTTCCAGCCTGCTCAAAGAGGTGGCGCGGCTGGGGGGCAAGATTGACGATTGGGTCCCCCTGAACGTGGCCCGGGCCGTAAAGAAGAAAGTGGCTACCAGCAAGTAATTGGTATCTTTTCAAAGGCACTTTGAGATTCGACCGTATCTCAAAAACAAGGATGCCATCAACAAAGAGACATTGCTCCAGAGAATATTGTATATTGATAGACAAATCAGGAGGATATTTTTAAATGGCTTACAAGATTAACGACGACTGCATAAGCTGCGGGGCCTGTGAGCCCGAGTGCCCTAATAAGGCCATCAAAGAAGGCAGCACTATATACGTGATAGACCCGGAGCTCTGCAGCGAGTGCGTCGGCAGCCATACCAAACAACAATGCGTCGAGATCTGCCCGGTGGCCTCCGTTGTCCCCGACCCGGCCTATCAGGAGAACCGCGACCAGCTTCTGGCGAAATGGCAGAAGATTCACCCCGGCGAGACGCCCAAGGTAACCTAGGCTCACTCTATCCGCGAGATATAATACGCAAGCGGCTCTCAGGTCGTTCTAAAATGCTGGGGCGGGTTTGAAACCCGCCCCTCACTAGATAGCGCGATAGTCTCTACGTGAAGAAATTCTTGACTTTGTCGAAGCTGGCAGGCAGCAGCCCCAGCACCAGCGGAAACTTGTCCAAGAGTATTCTGGCCATATTAGAACCGCTCACCGCACCCGTGCTAAAGAAGTTAACCCACAGTGCCAGTAACGCTCCCCACGAGACTGCCCCTATGAGCAGCCCCAGGATGCCGCCTACCAGGTGGTCCAGCCAGCCAAGCATGATGCCGGAGACGAGCTTGTGCAGCAGATTGCCCACCAGCCCGGCCAGTATCATGACAACCACTATGATGGCAATGAAGGCCACGGTTTTGGCGACATCCGTATTGTGGATGAGGCCGAGCCAGCCGCCCACGGTCTTATAATACATGCCTGCCAAGAAGATCCCTAAAATTAAGCCCGCCAGGTTGACCACGCCGCGCACGATGCCGGTGGCCAGTCCGCCGATGACCGAAGCCGCCAGGCTGATGAGTATGAGGATATCCAGCCAGTTCATAATTACCTCCCCTTTTTAAAATCCACCTATCCCCAAGCACGAAGCACAAAGCACCAAATCCTAAATCAAACCAAAGCTCAAATTTTCAAAACTTCGTATTTTGGTATTTGTATTTATTTAGAATTTAGAAATTAGGATTTAGGATTTCGCCCCCAACTCCTGCGCCCTGCGGTAGGCCGCCGCCACGGCTTTCTTGACCAGGTCGTTGAAACCGCCCTCCTCGAACACCTTGAGGGCTTCTGCCGTCGTGCCGCCGGGGGAGGTTACATTACGCCGCAACTCTGTAAGATCTTTAGATGAGGCTTGAGCGAACTCCGCGGAGCCGAGCACGGTTTGGAAAACAAGCGTTTTTGCCATGTCTTCCGGCATGCCGATTTCCTTCGCTCCCGCCATTAGCGCTTCCATGAAGAGGAAGACGTAGGCCGGACCGGAGCCGCTGACGGCTGTGGCCAGGTCGAGGTAGGACTCATAACCCGCATAAATGCCTTTACCCATCACCGTAACGATGGCCTCGGCGCTCGCGCGCTGCGCCGGGGTGACGTCGCGCGTGGCCGTCCACGCGGTAACGCCCTTGCCTATCTGCGCCGGCGTGTTGGGCATGGCGCGCACCACGGCTTGGTGTTTGAGCCCTTCCACCAGCGTTTCCAGCTTCTTGCCCGCGATGATGGAAAAGACCAGCGTTTTTGGGTTGAGCTTACCGCTCAGTTCAGCCATCACGGCAGCAAGTGTTTGAGGCTTCACAGAGAGCACGATTATCTCTCCGCGCCCGGCCACCTCCAGGTTGTTGGTAGAGGTAAAGACGCTCATCTCTTTCTTGAGCCTGTCGAGGAGGGGCTGGCTGACGTCACTGATGGAAACATCCTGCGGTTCGGCCAGGTGGTTTTTAATGACGGCGGCGGCCATGGCCTGTCCCATATTGCCCCCGCCGATGAATGCGATTTTAAATATTCCCACTCTAATCTCCTGATGCTTTATCCAGTCCCCCTCCCTGGAAGGGAGGGACTAAGGGAGAGTCTTATCGAATAGTCTTACCTCGATTGCTACTCCAATTTCCTCTCCCCAACGTGGGAGAGGATTAAGGTGAGGGGGTCAGCCTGTCCCCTATCATAAGTTGCGACGAGCCAAACCGCTACTTCACCACCACGTTGACCAGCCGGCCCGGCACATAAATGACCTGCGCCACGGTTTTTCCGGCGGTGTGCGTCTGCACCTTCGGGCTTTCCAGCGCCAGCTTTTTGGCTTCATCCTCGCTGATGTTGGCGGAAACCATCAGCTTGTCGCGCACCTTGCCGTTCACCTGCACGACCAGGGGAATTTCCTCATCCTTGGCCAATTTCTCATCCCACTGCGGCCAGCTCTGGTTATGGATGCTATATTCGTATCCCAGCCGCGACCACAGCTCCTCGGTGAAGTGCGGCGCGGTGGGCGCCAGCAGCCTGAGCAATGTACGCACAGCCTCTCGATAGTTCTCGACCGGGACGCTCCCCGCTTCTCTAATTTTGGCCAGGTAATTGGAGAACTCCATGAGGGCGGAAATCATGGTGTTGAAGCGCAGGCGGTCCATGTCCTCCGTTACGCGGCGGATGGTCTGGTGCGTCACGCGCAGCAAGTCCTTTACGCTGGGCTCGCCTTCCGAACCACAGGCCACGCCTTCATACGGCTCCAGTGCCAGACTCCAGATACGATTCAGCCAGCGCGACAGGCCGTATATTCCGGAGTCGTCCCAGTCTCCCCCCTGCTCCCACGGCCCGATGAACATGAGGTAGGCGCGCACCGTGTCGGCGCCCAGCTGCGAAACGTAATCGTCAGGATTCACCACATTGCCTCGCGACTTGGACATTTTCTGATGTTCCCGCACGATGGTGCCCTGGTTGAACAGCCGCGTAAATGGTTCGCTGAATTTCACCAACCCGATGTCTCTGAGTGCCTTTACGAAAAAGCGAGAGTAAAAGAGATGCATGACGGCATGTTCAGCCCCGCCGGTATAGATATCGACGGGCATCCACTTCTTCACTATCTCCGGGTCGAAAGCCCCCTCCCCGAAGTGGTGGCTGGTATAGCGCAGGAAATACCATGAGGAGCACATGAAGGTGTCCAGGGTATCCGTCTCGCGCTGAGCCGCGCCGCTGCACTTGGGGCAGGTGGTGTGGAGGAAGCTCTGGCTGTATTTGAGCGGCGACTCGCCGGTGGCCTTGAACTCGGCGTCATCGGGGAGGAGAACCGGCAAGTCCTTCTCCGGTACCGGCACGATGCCGCATTTGTCGCAATACACCATGGGTATGGGCGCGCCCCAGTAGCGCTGGCGCGAGATGAGCCAATCGCGCAGCTTGTAACTTACGGTTCGGTGACCCCACCCCTGCTTTTCGATATATTCGGAAACGGCTGTCTTGCCCTGCGTGTTCTCTGTCCCGTCGAAGTGCCCGGAGTTGACCATTTTGCCGGGTTCGATATAGGCGGCAGCGAGTAGCTTTCCATCCCAAGCGGGAGGGGAGATAACCACTTTTATCGGCAGGCCGTATCTGGTGGCGAAAGTAAAATCGCGCTCGTCGTGAGCCGGCACGCCCATAACCGCCCCGGTGCCGTAGGATAGCAGCACATAGTCGGCAATCCAGATGGGGATTTTCTCGCCGTTCAGGCGGTTGGTGGCATAAGCCCCGGTGAAAACGCCGTCCTTCTCGCGTTCGGTGGAGAGACGCTCTATCTCCGTGTGATGGCGCGCCTTTTCGATATAGGCCTCCACCTCGCCCTTCCTGTCGGGTGTGGTGAGAGCGGCCACCAGCGGGTGTTCTGGGGCCAGCACCATGAAGGTGACGCCATAAATCGTGTCGGGGCGCGTGGTGAAAACTTTTATCTCTTTTTCCGCGACGCCAGGATAGTCCAGCGCGAACGAGATTTCCGTGCCTTCGCTGCGTCCCACCCAGTTGGCCTGCATTATCTTAATGCGCTCCGGCCAGTCCAGGCCGTCATGCCGCATCAGCTCGTCCGCGTATTTGGTGATGCGGAAGAACCACTGCTCCAGGTCGCGCCGCGTCACCTGAGTATCGCAGCGCCAGCATTCGCCGTTGACCACCTGCTCGTTGGCCAGCACCGCCTGGCAGGTGGGGCACCAGTTGACCGGCGCCTTGGCGCGGTAGGCCAGCCCGGCCTCCCACAGCTTGAGGAAGAACCACTGCGTCCACTTGTAATAGTCCGGCTGGCAGGTGATGACCTCCCGGCTCCAGTCGTAGATAGCGCCGATGCTCTTGAGCTGTTTGCGCATGTTTTCAACGTTGGCCATGGTCCAGGTTTTAGGGTGTATGCCGCGTTTGATGGCGGCGTTCTCCGCCGGGAAACCGAAGGCGTCGAAGCCCATGGGGTGCAGCACGTTATAGCCCTGCATGCGCTTGAAGCGGGCATAGACATCGGAGGGAGCCATGGCGTACCAGTGGCCGATGTGCAGGTCGCCCGAGGTGTAAGGGAACATGGTAAGGGCGTACCACTTGGGGGCAGGGCTATCATCGCTCACCTTGTAGAGCGAGCTGTCCGCCCAGCGCTTCTGCCACCTGGGCTCGACCTCGGCGGGATTGTATTTTTCAATCATAGAGTCTTCCTCGTAACCGGATGGATTAACCTATTGTAGCAAGCGCCCACGCACGGCGCAATAAATAATAACCGGATTACCGATAGGCACTATCGTCCGTGCTTAAAAAGCGTTATCATATTTACAGGATTCGATGCCATGAAACGTCATATCGTCATAGCTGCCTCGTTAATCATCGCCGCCTTGAGCATCAGCACGGCGGGTTGCGCGTCTCGTGACAGCGGCAGGATTAGCGATTCCTTCGAGTTGGCAGGCACCTCCTGGCATCTGCAATCATATGGCCTCGCTTCCCAGCAAAAGACTCTTTTGTCATCCACCGAGATCACGCTCGTTTTCGATGGGAATGCGTCTCACATCTCAGGAAACGCCGGCATCAACCTCTACGGAGGAGATTGCGAGATACACGGTAGTGGCATCTCCATCTCGCAGATATACCAAACGCAGTTGGGAAGCCCCGACATATCGGGCGTTACGCAGCAGGAAAATGATTATCTGACGCTGCTGGCGAAGGCCGAGCGTTTCAGCGAAGACTGCTGCGGGCTCATCATCTTCTGTGACGGCGGCGAGTTGCATTTCGTTAGCGGCTGATATCGGGAATCGCAAGAGCAGCCCGCCTAACCTTCTGCCTCCCGCTGCGTTATTATTATCAATTCAGGCAAGGCGAGTTCAAGAAAGGCAGATACTTCACATGCGTAAACTTCTATTGGCTTTACTAACGGCAGCCGCCATACTGGCTATCTTGGCGGGCGGTTGTGCGTCGAAGGCCACCGATAGCAGCAAACCCCCATCCAGCGTCCCCGCCCTCAAAGGCCAGAGCCTGGCCGGCACATCGTGGGTGCTGGCGTCCTATGGGGACCCGGCCAACCTCAAATCAGTAATTGCCGGGACAAAGATTACCCTCACCTTCAGCGACGCCACCGACCAGATAACGGGTAACGGCGGCGTCAACGGATACGGCGGCTTCGCGCAGAGAACCGACAACCAGCTCACATTCAGCGGCATACTGCACACCGCCATGGCCTCCACCGACCAGGCCGTCAATGAGCAGGAGAGCGCCTACTTCGCGCTTCTGTCTGCTGCACGCAGCGTCGAGTTCGGCGGCATCTGGTCGCTGACTATCAACTGCGCGGGCGGCCAGGTGCTGGTATTCAGTGCCGTTGAAAGATAAAGTCAATCGATTTCTACAGGAGGCTGCCAGTGAGCGGCCTCCTTCTTTTTCTCCGCTTTCTCTCTCCCCTTGCGGAGAGGAGCGACCTTTCATCCTTCGTCCGCCTGAGGCGGACGAAGGATCTGGCACGACTGGCACCTTCCATTGCCAGTTAACCCCCTCCGAATGCATAAGCCCAGATGTTTCTCCCCTCAAAGGGGAGGAGAAAGTGTGACCCGATTTGCCGATTTTGCACGCCCCTGTTATCATGTTTCATACCCCTTTGACGTTCAATTACGAGGAGAAAAGCCATTGGAAAGCATCTACATCATCATCCTGATAAACGTGCTGGTATTCGTGGGCGTGAACATCCGCCCGGAGTTCATCGACACCCTGGGGTTGACGCCCGCCATCGTCTGGAGCCACCCCTGGCAGATTGTCACCAGCATGTTCACCCACTACGCCTTTTTCCATATCCTGGCCAACATGTGGACGCTCTACTTTTTCGGCGGCGCAGTGCTGCAGATGCTGGGTGCCCGGCGTTTCTGGATAATTTACATGATAGGCGGCATAGCGGGCAGCCTGTTCTATATTTTGCTGGGAGAGAGTTACTCGACGGCCATAGGCGCATCGGGGGCTGTTTTCGCGCTTGGCGGGGCGCTGGCCGTACTGCGGCCCAACATGCGGGTCATTTTCTTCCCCATCCCAACCCCCATCCCGTTGTGGATAGGCATCATCGGCGGGTTTGCTATCCTTTCATTCATATCGGGCATAGCCTGGCAGGCGCACCTGGGCGGCCTGGCTTTCGGCGCGCTTGCAGGATGGTTTTACAGGCGCAGGAGTTATTAAATCTTGCATGAGCTGATGTTAATTCCGCTGAAGGAGGAAGGCTATGTTTTTCGGTCTGGTGCTGATCGCAGTCGGAGTCCTTGCGTTGCTGGTCGCCACCGGAGTGCTCCCGGGTTCGGCCTGGAGCTATATATGGCCGGTTATCCTGATACTCCTCGGCTTATCGATTCTCATGGGCAGACGCCGGCGCCGTTACTGGCATCGCATGTGGGGCCCGCCTGAAGACGATGACAAAAAATAGCTGTAGGGGTGAGTCATGACTCGCCCCACGAGGATTCCGAAACTATGCTTTCTTCATGCCCTCTTTGAGCGCGGCGTCTCTTTTATAAAGGCTCAGAGTTAAGCGACCAGATCTCCCCTGGCCACAACCAGCCGTTCGGCTATTTCTTCTTCGTGGAGATATGAAACAGCGTATAGGCCGGGCAAACGCCGAGTGACGACGTCACAAACAAGAGCGCCGCCACCACCCACAGCACGATCTGCAAAGCCAGCGAACTGACGAGGAAAGAAATCACCAGAGCTACCACTCCGATAATAAACCTGATTACGCGGTCTGCCGTACCCATGTTACGCTTCATCGAAATCCTCCTCTGTTTTTACTTTGGTTTATTATAACCGTTTCGACATCTCGGTGCGGATGCCTGAGCCTCTGCTTATAGACCTTTCCCCCCATTGCAGGAAGAGCAAAAGCTTGGCCTAAGCCTTTTTCATGCCCTCTTTGAGAGCGGCGATCTCTTTGCGCAGCGCCTTTTCGCGGCGTATCAGGACGAAAACATAGCCGAAAACCAACAACCAGATGACGCTGTAAGCGGCAAAAAGATACCCCAGATTGCTATTCATATTACTCCTTCATGGCCTCCTTGAGGCTCTTTAATTCCCGTTCGTCTTCTTTAAGGTGTACGCGCACCGCCAGAAACAGCAGGTAAAGCGAAGTGAAGGCGGCTATGCTTACCAGCAGAGTCGCCAGCATGGAGCCCGCCAGCCCGCCCTCGAAGATGAGGGCGCTGGGGTGCTGCGAGCGCAACTGTATGGCCAGCGCCACGATAGGCACGTCCACGAAGCCGATGATGCCCACCACCGCCGCGAAACGGGCTTTTCTATCTTCATCGGATATGTACGAGCGTATCATGAAATACGAGAGATAAATGAGCCACAGCGCCAGCGAACTGGTGAGGCGCGGGTCCCAGACCCACCACTTGCCCCAGAACACATGCCCCCAGATGGAGCCGGTGATGAGGATGAGGGTGGTGAACACCAGCCCTGTCTCAGCCGAAGCGCTGGCCACCATGTCCCAGAAGGGATTGCGCTTTACCAGGTAGGCGATTCCCGCCGCGAAGGTGACGAAAAAAGCCAGGAAAGCAACCCATGCCACCGGAACGTGGAAGTAGAAGATGCGCTGTATGTTGCCCTGTTCCGCGTCGGCGGGCACGTAGACGAACACCATGAAAAGCGCTGCTAACATGAGCAGCGTGCTCAATACGAGCAGGATTCTGGGTCTCATAGCCGAACCTCCTATTCTTCGATTGCAGATAGAGAGCCGAATATATATTCGAGTTTAGATAATGCCAAAGTGCTTTTTAATCAATATACGTTAAATTATACACTACATTTTAGCTGGCTGGGGGAATAGGCCAGCTCACCTTTAGTCACCATTGAAAGAACAACGGAATGTCTGCCATTCCATGCGTACGTTTGTACATAATATTTTATATCATTGAAATGTAAATATCCAAAGAATATGCTAAGATGGCAATCGGTTAAATCATAACTGGAGGCGATTATGAAAAAAGCATTATTGATTTACCTTGTATTGGCTCTGACTTTACCGATGGTTCTAATTGCAGGGTGCAAGTCTTCAGCACCCTCTAACACTTCAAAGATGGAGGTGGCCACAACTTTTGTTTTTACAAAACAGCCAACCGGCGCGGCACCGGGTAAAGCTTTTACCACACAGCCAGTAGTCGCGGTAACAGACCCCTACGGGAACGTCATTTTAGGTTATACTGGAGCGATAACGCTGGCCATTACACACGGTACTGGCGCTAGCGGAGCAAAACTATCAGGCAAGATTACGGTAGACGTGTCTGGCGGTACAGCAACCTTTACAGATCTTTCTATTGACATCGTGGGATCTGGCTACTCGCTCACGGCGACAAGTGGAAGTTTGATCCCAACTAGTAGTAAAAATTTCGATGTGGCGGTACCTACACCTCCAACCAAAACCTGAACTTGATTTTGACTTATTGCTCAGTGCTTCCGTTAAGCAAATCTCATCTATCCCCCAAAAAGTGGATGGGGTTGTTCAAACATCAGAAAGCAAGCCCGATTGCTTGATTGTGCCTATTTTATACCTGAAAGGGCGTTCCCGTTACTCTTCGATTACGTATGGAAAAACCAGGAAAGGCACCACCAGGAAAATGACATCGAACGCCGCCAGTATGCCCAGCCAGGAGGTCAGGCCGCCCCATCCGCTTCCCGCCAGCGCCAGCGCGGATGCCTTGACGGCGCTGATGATAACCGGAGTGATGATGGGCAAGAACAGGATGGGCAGCACCATCTCGCGCGCCCGCGTGTTGACCGCCAGCGCCGAGAAGATTGTGCCCACCGCCACGAAGCCGATAGTGGCGAGGAGTGTTACTGCGATTAGTTCCGGCTGGAGCACTGCGACGTTGAAGAGCAGGGCGAAAACCGGCAGGATGACCGCCTCAACCAGCAACATGAAGAACAGGCTGCCGAGCGCCTTGCCCACGTAGATGGCTTCGCGCCCCACCGGGCAGCCCATCAGGCCTTCCAGGCAGTTCTCCTCTTTTTCGGGGATGAAGGCGCGGTTGAGGGCCAGCACGCCCGAAAAGGCGAAGGCCACCCACAGGATGCCGGGGGCTATCTGCAGCGCTATGTCGGGGGACATGTCGAAAGCGAAGTTGAAAATCACCAGCACCAATACGGCGAAGACCAGCACCGAGGAGATAATCTCCCGGCTGCGCAGCTCGGAGAGGATATCCTTCCAGGCGATGGCGGCTACACGGCTCCAGAACTTCATTTCTTCACCGCCGCCGTGCATTCCTGGTACTTCTGCTTCAGTCCGTCGAGGTTGAGAGTGCAAGCCTGAGCTTTAAACGCTATCCTGCCGCGCTCCAGTATGACCACGTCGTCGCAGACCGCCAGCGCCCTCTCGAAGCTGTGGCTGGTGAAGATGATAGTGCGCTTGAGCGTTTCCTCGCGCCTGATGATGTCCCACATGGCGCCCAGCGCCTGCTGATCCAGCCCCGTTTCCGGCTCGTCCAGCAGCAGTATGGAGGGTTTATGCAAGAGCGCCCGCGCCAGCGCCATGCGCTGCTGCATGCCACGCGAAAAGGTGGAAAGGCGGTCGTGCTTGCGCCCGGTCATGCTCACCATATCCAGCACCTCGCCGATACGGCTGCTTCTGTCTTCCACCCCGTACATGCGGGCATAAAAGTCCAGGTTTTCCCAGGCGCTGAGGTTGCCGTAGAGGTAGCTCTGGTGCGCCACCAGCCCCAGTCTGGCGCGCAACAATTCGGCGTTGTCTTTGAGTTCCAGACCTCCGATGAGGATTTTGCCGGAGGTAGGCCGCATAATGCTGGCCAGTATCTTGATGAGAGTGGTTTTGCCGGCGCCGTTGGGCCCGAAAACCGCCAGCGTGCTGCCGGCCGGGACTTTCAGGTCTATTCCGCGCAGCGCCGTGTAGTGGCCGAACGATTTGACCAGTCCGGACGTTTCCACGGCCAGGAGCACGGACGGAGTTGTTGCAACGTTGTTCATGCGGATGGTTTTATTTTAGCGCTTTGCGGGCGCTGTGGCTAGTTGGTCTCCTTCGTCGTTGCGAGTGTTGCGCAGCAACCGAAGCAATCTCATCCTGAGTCCGCCAAAGGCGGGCGGTTGTGGTGAGGGGGTAACTAACGCCATAGAATCAGCCTCGCTCAAAAGTGACAGTAAAAAAGAGGGAAACATTCCTGTTTCCCTCTTTGAAATTATCCCCACCGAGAGAGTTAGCTATCCCTTATCTTCGCTCGCCGCTACCTTGCGCGGCGTGGCGCTAAAGGAAACCAGACCTCCCGCCAGCAGCAAGAATCCGCCTATCCATATCCACTTCACCAGCGGGTTGACCAGCACCATCAGCAACGCCTGCTGGGTCATGCCGTCGAAGTCCTCAAAGATAACATACAGGTCCTCGGCCAGATTGCTGCGGATGGCTACATTATTGCCGTAGGCCGGGTCCATGTCGACGATGGTCTCCCCGGAATAAATAAACTTCAGAATCTTGTTGGGGTGAACGGACCCCAGGTCCTGGGCGCCGCGCGATACGTCTATATTGGCCGTAACCGTCAAAAGCACCGAGCCATCGCTCTTCTGTTCGGGGACGGCATTGAAGCCGTTGTATGTAAAAGTGTAACCTTTGAGCGTCACCGAATCGCCTACGTTGAGTATTTGTTCCACCTGGCTTTTATATACCGACGACCCGATGATGCCCAGCGCCAGCACCACAATAGATATATGGATGATGTAGCCGCCGTAACGGCTGCGGTTGGCCATAAACAGTCCGCCTGAGGCAGGCAGGAAGCCCTCTTTTTTGCCGCGCATGCGGGCGGTGACGTCACGCCCCCACTTGATGAGCGTAGCTACAAAGACCGCCGCCAGGATGAATAACGGCACTAGCGCGTACCATTGTGTCAGCCCGGCAATGATGAGAGCGATAACTACAAGGAGAGCGCCAACCCCCGGCCAGAGAAGCTGTTTAAGCAGCTTTTTCAAATCCGGCGTTTTCCAGCCGACCAGGATACAGAGGCCGGCCAGCAGAATAATCAACACGAAGACAGGTAAATTTACCACGTTAAAATAGGTCTGGGGCGGGATAATATTGGTGAAAACCGGCAGCGTCGTGCCCACCAGTATAAAAATGGTGGAAATCACCAGCAACAGGTTGACACTCATGAACGTGCCCGTGCCGGAAACAAGGGCGTCATCCCCTTCTGCGCTCTTGATATATCGGCGGCGGTCGATGAGCAGCCACACCGAGCCGATGAGTGTTATGGCCAGAAAGACGATGAATGCGGGAGTCATGGGCGTATCGCCGAAGGTATGCACCGAGCCCTTTACGTCAGACCGTGTCAGGAAAGCGCCGAAAATGGTCAGCCAGAAAGCGGCCATAGCCAGAATGACAGCCCATATCTTGAACATGCCGCGGCGCAGGTACATCATGCTGGAGTGCAGGAAGGCGGTAATAAGCAGCCAGGGCATCAGCCCGGCGTTTTCCACCGGGTCCCAGGCCCAGTAACCGCCCCAGCCCAGCACGGCGTAGGCCCACCACATGCCCAGCACATTGCCGATACCCAGCAGTAGCCAGGCGGCGACGGCCCAGCGCTTGGCGCTGAGCACCCAGGCATCATCCACTTTCCGGTTGAAAAGAGCCGCCACAACCAGAGCGAATGGCACGGTGAAAAGGGCATAGCCCGCCAGCAACGGCGGCGGGTGGATTATCATGCCGACGTTCTGCAGCACCGGTTTCAGCCCGGCGCCGTCCGGGGGTACCGGAGAGAGCGCCTGGAAGGGGCTCTGTATGAAGAGCAGGATGAGAAACAGCATCTCCGTGAAGAGAATGATGGATAACGCGTTCGGCATTAGCTCTCTGTCCGTTTTGTTGCTGCGCCACAGCAGAACGGCCCCCGAGAGGGACACAATCCAGCCCCAGAAAAGCAATGAACCGGCGTTGCCGGCCCACAGCCCTGTGATGAGATAGACCAGCGGCGTATCGCGGCTGGAATAATCGGCCACGTATTTCAATCCGAAGTTGTGCGTCAGCAGGGAGACGAGGAGCAGCGCCACCGCCAGGCTCACCAGCCCGGCCACGGCAAATACGCCGTAGCGGGCGTTCATAGGAAAGCCGTATTTGTTCTTGCGCGAGTCGAGTAAAGCAGCTGCGATGGAATAGATGGCCACCAGGAAAGCCAGGATGAGTACCCCGTTGCCAAATAGGGACATGCCCCGTTCCCTCTCCGCCTACGTCGTGGCAGGCTCGTATTTAGAACCGCATTTGACTACTATGCTGGTGCTCTTGAAGATGCCGCTGGCAGCATCGTATTTACCTTCTACGACTATTTGCTGGCCTGGCTTAAACGTATCCGGCACCGCCCCGCTGTAGGTGACCGCCAGCGTGGCATCAGACGATGTGTCCTTGAGGGTGAAATTCCAGGTGAGCCCCGTCTTGGCAGCGTCGGGCTCCAGGATACCGCTCACGCGAACGGTCTGAGCCGCCAGTGTCGTTTCCTTATTGAGGAACTCCTCCACCGTATAGTAATAGGTCCCCACGCCCATGAATCCGACGTATCCCAGCACCACAGCGGCTATCAGAACGACAATGCCGCCGATGATGAACTTCTTGTTTTTTAACATACAGAACCTCAAAGGGAAGCTTTTTGGGAACGGGATGCGAAATAGCGACTTATGCCATTATAACATAAAGCCCTTTTTGAGCAATTTATGACTTCTCCGGTCGGCTTGGATTACATCCTGCCACACCATCATCCCTTACTGGGAAAAAAGAGAAGGAGGGGCATTATGAATCGCCCCTCCTTAATATTAACTCGAGTGAACTTATTTGGGAGCCGCGTGGCATCCGGCCTGGGTTGTGCACTGTTCCTCTGTACGTCCGGTGTGGTCGGCATTGGAACCCGACTTTACCGTATATACGCCCGGGTTAAGCGTGGAGCCGGCAGCCTTGCCGTCCCAGGTCGGCGGAAAAGGGCTCGAGTTGGCCAAACCCGGGCCGTGACACATCGTCAGGCACAGCCCTTTGTAAGCAGTCAGCACGACGGCGCTGTGCGTCGTAATGGCCGGCGCGGTTTCAGACAGAGTCCCAGTTGGTGTAGAGGAGGACGGCGGAGGAGTGGTGCTGGGATTTGTCGTGATAGTTGACGGATTCGACGTGGTTGGTGGATTGCTCGTGGTGGTCGGAAGATTGGTTGTGGCGGTCGAAGGATTGGTTGACGCGGTCGTCTTGCTGCCGCCGCAGCCTGATACGATAAGAACCACGGTCAGCAGGGAGACCATAATGAACAGCAAAGACCTGGTTTTCATGGCATTGGCTCCTTTTTTACAACTAAAGTTGAAATATTCTAGCACCGGCTCGGCTATTGGTCAAAAGACGTAAAACAAAGGGGGCGACTGACGTCGCCCCCATTCAAAAACGAGATTAGTGTTAAGTACTTAGGATGTGGGCGGAGCATGGCAGCCGGCCTGCGTGCACTGTTCGATCGTGTACGGCGTATGGTCCTGCGGCGACCCGGGAACGATTTCGTACACGCCGGTATTCTGGGTCGAGCCGCTGGCTTTGCCGTCCCAGGTCGGCGGATAAGGATTGGAGTTGGCCAGTCCCTTGGCATGACACATCTGGCAAAGGGTCTTGTAAGCCGCCATAGCTGCGGCATTGTGCGTGGTGATGGCGATAGCTTTATCCGTAAGAGTGGCCGGGGGGTTGGAAGTCGTGGTCGTGCCTGTCGTGCCCGTGCCGCCGGTGGTAGTCGTACCCGTGCCGCCGGTGGTAGTCGTAGTCTTGGTGGTGGTCGGCGGAGGCATTGTTACACCCGCCTGCAAGACATGGCAGGCGGCGCTGATGCAGTCCTTGTTGGTGTAATACACTGATACGGTCTTGCCTAGCACTACTTGTTCACCTGCATGCAGAAGAGGAAAGGTAGCTCTCAACTGGTTCGTCACATGGCAGGCGTTGCAGTTTTCAAAGCGCACATCGACCACATGAGGGACTTTCGGCGCGGGTAAGGTCGTAATGCCGGTGGGAGCCGTGCGGCCGCAAGCGGAAGCCACCGGAATGACCACCAGCGCTATGGCTAACAAAATAAGCAGCTTTTTATTCATCTCTGTCTCCTAGCTCTTATTCGTGCCCGCCGTCAGTTTGTCATACCAGACGGGGTGATGATGCTCGACAGTCTTTTTAGGCATAGTGCCGGTGAACCAGGAGAAAAAGGCCGGCCAGTGGCCCAGCACCACCACCATGCCGACGTGCACAATGATGTAAAGGATAGTGAAGACCATGAAGACATCATGGATGACGGTGGCCCAGCCCCAGATATTGGCGGTGATAGGCCAGACATGGGCGGCCGCCTTGACGGCCCCGCTGAGGAGCATAACTATACCGATGGCAGCAAAGGGGACGAAAGCGCCCTTCTGGGAGGACATGTACTTGTCTTCCGCCTCCCACTTGCGGCGCAGGAAATACTTGCCAATAAAGCCCTGGATGAGGTCCTTCATATTGGGTATGAGCAGCATCCAATCTCGGGTGGCGATATAGTCGGCGCCGAAGAAGAAGCCGCCGAAGAGGGTTATCAGCACGGCGAAGTAATGTACGTTGAGCGCCGGGATGACCTGTTGAAGGGTCGTGGCAAACACCGGGATGAACCAGATGGATTTGCCGTTCATAATAAAGAACCCCATCATGACGCCCGAATAAATCAGGGCGAAGATGCCGAAGCCGGTAGCCCAGTGCGAGATGAAAGAGCCCACACCATGGCGTGTAACGACCTCACCCTTGATTGCGTTCTTCTTCTTGAGAAGTCCCCGGGCCACCCCCAGAATCACACCGACCACCGCCGAGGCCACCAGCCCCCACTGAGCATTGCGGTTGTCGAACAGGGGAATGAGTTTGAGTGAGGTGTATGAGAAATAGATGCCCACTCCCAGGGCGGCCAGGAGCACGAACAGGACCAGTAACGTTTTTTTCAGCATGAAACCTACCCCCTTGCTCTCCTTTTGCCTTATTTTAAGTCGCCTCAGGCGGAACACCAAGCCGTGGTAAACCCCTCGGCAACACTAGCGAGATAATATAGACTATAGTAAGGGACAATGTCAACAAGTTCAGGAGCGTTTTAAAGCGATAGTTTTTATACCCTGCCGATGCTGATATCCCATTGACTCCGAACAGCGCTTGTCTTATAATCCAGTTGAAAAGGATTTTCATTTATAGATATGATACCGATTGAACTCAAACGCCGCAAACTGCACGGCAGCGGCTGCAAAGCCACGCCGCAGCGTCTTTCCGTCCTGGAGGCCGTCGACGGTATGCGGGCGCAGTTCACCCCTCAGCAGCTTTATGAACGTCTACAGAAACAACATCCCGACATCGGACTGGTGACGGTCTACCGCACGCTCAAGCTGCTGGCCGAGAGCGGCCTGATCTGCCGCATGGGTTACAGCGGCAGGTCGCAGAGCTATGCCCGCCGTCCTCAGGAACACCATCACCACCTGGTGTGCGCGGGATGCGACAAGGTGGTTAATGTGTCCTCCTGCGGACTGGGAGAGATGGAGAGAAAACTGGCAAGCGAAACAGGCTTCGCCATCAGTGACCACCATCTCGAATTCATGGGGCTGTGCCGCCAGTGCAGGGCAAACGCTCCGGGAGAAACAAAATGAAAACCGGGGCGCTGGTCCTGTCAGTCTCCCTGCTGATTGCCGCGCTGGCCGGGAGTGCCGCCTGCAATAGCCCCGTCACGACTTCGGGTAAAAAAGCCATCGTCGTTACCTACTCGATTCTCGGCTCTATCGTAAAAGAGCTGGTCGGCGATGCGGCCAGCGTGAGCGTTTCCATACCCAACGGCCTCGACCCGCACGAATGGGAACCCTCGGCCAAAGACATCGAAAAGCTAAACCGGGCTGACCTTATCGTTCAGAACGGGCTGGGGCTGGAAGGGGGCATGGAGAAGGCGCTGGCGCAGGCCAAAGCCAATGGAGTCAGATTATTCACTGCCTCGGATTATATCACCGTCAGGCACGTGGGACCCGGCGAAGGCATCCCTTCCGGCGACCCCGACCAGGCCATCGGCGCGCCCGACCCGCACCTGTGGACAGACCCTCTCGCCATGAAAAACATCGTCGCTGCTCTTGCTGAGTACCTTAAGGCTAACCTTGATATAAATGTAGATGCCCGCTCTCTGGACATCCAGACACAACTCGACCTCCTCAACACACAGGTAGCCGCCGAGGTGGCCGCTCTGCCCCAGGACAGCCGCAAGCTGGTCACGGGTCACGAGTCGATGGGCTATTTCGCCCAGCGCTACGGCTTCAAGCTGGTGGGAGCACTCGTCCCCAGCCTGAGCTCGCAGGCCAATGTTTCGGCGGGAGACCTGGCGGCGCTCAAGCAGCTCATTCTGGACAATAATGTCAAGGTCATTTTCGCAGAAGTGGGCACGTCGGGAGCCGTGGCCTCGGCTATAGCCAGTGAAACCGGAGCCAGGGTTGTAGAGCTATCGACTCACATCCTGCCCTCCGACGGTTCGTATTTTACTTTTGAAACACAACTGGCGGAAACCATAGTCAATGCATTAAAATAGTCAGGCAGAGTATGGATATTTTTATAACTCCATTTACCTCTAACGCCTTCATGACGCAGGCGCTCATAGCCGGCATACTGGTGTCTATCGCCTGCGCCGTGGCCGGCACCTTCGTAATACTGCGCGGCATGGCCTTCATCGGCGACGCGCTGGCGCACGGCGTGCTGCCCGGCATCGCCCTGGCCTTCCTGCTGGGCTTACCGGGTATTCTGGGCGCGGCAGTGGGGGCCGTCTTCATGATAGGCGGCGTTACCCTCATTACCCAGCGCTCGCGCCTTTCGTCCGACACCGCCATCGGGCTGCTGTTTATCGGGATGTTATCATTGGGCGTGGTCATCGTATCGCGCTCCAGTTCCTTCAGCGGCGATCTGACGCGCATCCTTTTCGGCGAGATAATGGGCATCGGCATCTCTTCGATATGGATACAGGTAGCGGCCACGGCAGTTATCGGAGTGACCGCCTTCGTCTGCGCCCGCCCCTTCCTGCTGCTCAGCTTCGACCCCGAGCAGGCGCAGGTGGCCGGTTTCTCATCCAGGCTGTATCACAACGTCATGCTCTTCATGATCGCCGCCACCATCATCGTCTCCTTCCAGACGGTAGGAACGTTATTGGTATTCGGTTTACTCATCGCACCGGCTGGAGCGGGAGCTCTTCTGGCGCGGCGTATACGCGGCATGATGGCGTGGGCTACATTTTTCGGCGCGCTGTCTGTCTATATCGGGCTGCTGCTCAGCTATCACTTAAACCTGGCGACGGGCGCCTCCATCATACTTGTTACAACAGTCATTTTCTTCATTGTTTTCATCATCCAGAACGTGCGCAACCATCAGCACGCCGCCAACGGGGGCCGCCATGACTGACCCCATCCGCACCGGTTTCGGCTCGCAGCCCGATGCCGCGACGTCCGCCGCATTGCCCGTTTTCGTCCGTGCGGCAAAACTGACGGTCGGTTATCCCGGCGAAGCTGTTGTCGAAGGCATCAGCTTCACGCTGCCCCGTGGACAGGCCATGGCGCTCATCGGCACTAACGGCAGCGGCAAGTCCACTCTGCTCAAGACGACTGTCGGGCTGCTCCCGCCGCTGAACGGCGAGCTCTCTATTTTCGGCGGGCGGCCGGGAGGCAACGCCCGGCGCATCGCCTACCTGGGACAGTTCCACAATGCCGGTTTTATACTGCCTTTGCGCGCCGTGGACGTGGTGAGCATGGGGCGTTTCCCGCTGCACGGGCTGGTAGGCAACATGGATGATGAAGACTACGAAATCGCCATGGCAGCCATGCGCACCATGGGCGTGGAAAAGCTGGCCGACACGCCGCTGCGTTCGCTCTCAGGCGGTCAGCAGCAGCGCGTTTACCTGGCGCAGGTGCTGGCGCACAGGGCCGACCTGCTGGTGATGGACGAGCCCACCGCCGGACTGGACGCGGGGGGAAGGGACCTTTACCTGCAGGCCATGAACGACGAACTACACCGCGGCGCCTCCATCATGGTAGCCACGCACGACATACAGGAAGAAGCCTCACTGTGCCAGCAGGTGATGTTGCTGGCGCGCCGCGTGGTGGCCTTCGGCCCGCCGCAGCAAGTGCTCAACTCGGAAACGCTGCTGGAGACCTTCGGCATCGTCATCGGCAAGGACCAGAAGCGTCCGGCGGTGCTGGAATGCCAGCACGGGCACGACACCGAACCTGCCATCCAGGCTAAGCGGAAAATCAGGAGATTCTGGCCACGCTGAGACCTGATGTGTAGGGGCACGGCGCGCCGTGCCCTCATTATTATGTCATTCCGGCAAAAGCCGGAATCCAGAGCACCCCGTCGCTGGATTTTCAAGCCAAGCCCTTCGACCGCCATGTTCATACCTGCGAGGAGCCCATCTCTTGACCGATTTTTGCACCCACACCCACGATTGAGGTATCATCTAACTAACATTTCAGCTAAAAACTTATGAAGGTCTATCACGTCGTTTACGAACCCTCGTTCAAGTCCGTAGATATCCATTTCTGGGCGAAATGCACGCTGGCCTGCCGCGCCTGCTATACGGATTACGAGACGCTGGATTTCGGCCTCTTCGACGACCCTATCGCCTCTATTGCCGGCAAGTCACCCCAGAAGCCGCCTACGAGATTTCTGTCGCTCGATGAGGTAATGAGACTGCTCAAGGGGCGTGCGGTGGACCGCGCCATCTTCATGGGCACCGAGGCGGCCCTCGACCCGGATATGCCGGCGCTGGCTAAAGCCCTGCATCAGGAGTTTCACTCGTACAACGTCATGCTCACCAACGGCCTCAAGCTGGCCGATATGACCGACGTGGACGAGGTCATCTTCAGCATCAAGGCCATCACGTCCGCGCTCCACAGGGAGTACACCGGGCAGGACAACGCCCGCATTTTGGAAAACTTCACCAAAATCGCCCGCTCCGGCAAAAAAATACAGGCCGAGACAGTCCTCATCCCGGGCCTTATAGACGCTGGCGAGGTTGAGCGCGTCGCCAGATTTATCGCCGGCATCGACCGCGGTATCACGCTGCGCATCGACGCCTATTTTCCAGTGGGGGACAACCCCTGGCGCGCCGCCACCGCCGCCGAGGTCGAAGAGGCGGCTGTGCTCGCTCGCAAGCACCTCGACAAAATATCCTGCCTGACGCTCGATATGAAGCGCACCGGCGAAAAACCATTGCGGCTGTTCTGATGAAAAGCTCAAACTCGACCCGGACTATAGACCTCTCCCCGAATGCGCTCTATATCCTTAAAAAACGCTACCTCAAACATGACGGCCACGGCCGGGTTATAGAAAGCCCCTCCGATATGTTCAGGCGTGTGGCCGCTACCGTGGCTCAGGCAGAACGGATATATGACCGCGGTGCCGACACAGCCCGCTGGGAAGATGCTTTCTACGGCCTGATGTCGCGCCTGGAGTTTCTGCCCAACTCACCCACTCTGCTCAATGCCGGGAGATTGTCGGGGCAGTTATCCTCCTGCTTCGTGCTGCCTGTGTCGGAGTCGTTTCGTTCAATCGACAAGAGCCTTGAGGAGGCCAAACTGGTACAAGTGAGCGGGGGAGGCACCGGGTTCAATCTCTCGCGCCTCCGCTCTGGAGCAAAAGGAGATAAGGACGGGCCGGTGTCTTTCCTCGCCCCCCTCTCCACAACCACCGCCTCGGTCAAACAAGGCGGCATCCGGCAGGGCTGCAACATCGCTATACTGGACGCGCACCACCCCGACATCCTGGATTTCGTTAGCGCCAAGAACGGCTCTGGGGAACTGTCCAATTTCTATCTTTCTGTCGGCGTCACATCGGAATTTATGGAGGCTGTCAAGACGGGCAAAAACTACCGTCTCGTCGACCCCGCGACTGGCAGGACGGTCGACACCCACAACGCCAGGGACGTTTTCGAGCACATCGTGGCCCAGACCTGGAAAACGGGCGACCCTGGCATGCTTTTCCTTGAACGCATTCACGCGAGCAATCCGGTGCCGGCCTTGGGCGAGATCGAGGGCGTCAGCGGCTGCGGCGAGCAGATGTTGCTCCCTTATGAGAGTTGCAATCTTGGTTCGGTCAACCTGGTGCGCATGCTCAAGGATGGGAAAAAACCTGAAGTAGATTATATGAAGCTGGACGAGGTTGTCCGCCTCGCGGTCAGGTTCCTGAATGATGTCATTGACGTCAATACGTATCCTCTCCCGCAGATAGCCGCCGCCACTCTGAGGACACGCAAGATCGGCCTGGGCGTGATGGGTTTCGCCGACATGCTGGTGCGACTGGGCATCCCTTACGACTCCGAGGCCGCTCTGGCGCTGGCCGAAAAGGTGATGGGATTCATCAACAAACAAGCCCACAACGCTTCAGCCGCGCTGGGGAAAGAGCGGGGTGTATTTCCCTCCTTCAAAGGCAGCGTCTACGACCGGCCGGGCGGTCCGACTATGCGCAACGCCTCCTGCACCACCATCGCCCCCACCGGCACCATATCCCTCATCGCCGGGTGCTCCAATGGCATTGAGCCGCTTTTCGCGCTGGTCTATATGCGGCGCATCATGGAGGGCAAAAGCCTGCTGGAGGTCAATCAGGACTTCATCCGCGAGGCTAAAGAACGCGGGTTTTACTCTGACGAGCTGGTGAGCAAACTGGCGCAGGGAATCAGGCTGGACGACATGGAGAACATCCCGTCTGAGATGAAGCGCCTCTTCGTCACAGCGCCTGAGATAAAAGCCGACTGGCACGTGCGCATGCAGGCTGCCTTCCAGCATAACGTGGACAACGCCGTCTCCAAGACGGTCAATCTGCCTCACAGCGCCACCGCGCAGGACGTGGCCGCAATTTATATGCAGGCATACGAACTGGGGCTCAAGGGTATCACCATCTACCGCGACGGCAGCCGCCGCAGGCAGCCGCTGGCCATGCGTATAGACCCGGGGCTAGTGGTCAAATATCTAAAAGAGTGCTGAGGGTCACGGCAGTGCGTGGCTGATAACCACCATCCCGATATCCGCTCCCAGGTTATGCCGGTCGGCCGTTTCGAAGTTGCGCCGCAGCCACTCCACCCTCTCGTCTTTACGTTTGGTTTCGTAGTTGCGCGCCGTCATCGGCAGGTCTTCTCCGCCGAAAGGCCGTCCGCATCCCCAGCACTTTGTATCGAAACGCTTCTGGTCTTTGAAGTAGTGCTTGCGATAGCCGCAATCGGGGCAAATAACGAATACTTCATACTTAACGCGCTCTGTCATGTTCGCCACCCATCCGTTGCCAGTTAATCAAAAGCATTCCCATCATCAAGAGCATATTTGTACAAACAAGATGGTTCTATTCGGTTTGTTGACTTTCTCGCTTGGAGTTCCACACAGGAGAGAGGAGCCTTGTTCAAGCAAACAGTGCAAAGGCCCCTCCCTGAAGGTGCAACGGAGACTACGGGCCAAATCCATCAGCCCCGGAAGCGCTTACCAGAGAAGGAACGGCCAGGGAGACGGCAAGCACGGCCAGGACGGCGGCCACGCGCAGCAGCTTAAGGGTATTCCTGTGCTGAATTGCGGCGCTGAATAAACGGTTTAACATTGTGTTCTCCTCCCAATTTCACCGGCTGTACGCCGATGTTGGGGAGATGCTAACATACGACCTCTTACCAAACTCTTACCAAACGTAAAAAGGGCATACTTTTTATTAGTATGCCCTTCCATAACCGCGTAGAAACCGGACTTCAGTTGTTGTTAACACCGCCGGTCAGGATACGTTTGTATAGACCGCGCATGCGGGCGGAGGGCACACAGTCCATTTCCCGCGCCACCGTCTCGACATAGCGTTTATAGAGGCCGGAAGCCGCCAGGTCGTTGCCCATTGCCAGGTGCTCCTCGATAAGGTGGCAATATATCTCGTCCTGGTAAGGCTCAATCGTTAGCAGTTTTTCCAGGAGGCCGACAGCCCGGTAATGCTGGCCGCGGTTACTGGAAAGCCGCGCCAGCAGCATCAAGGCCTTGACATACCCGTTTTCCAGCTCCTGGCGTTTCTCCGCCGCCCAGTCGCTGTAGATATCGGTCAGGAACTGTCCCTTGTACAGCGAGAGGGCATTCTCCAGATTGGGAACAAGCTCGGCGTCGCTTAAACCAGCATTGTCCGAGGCCTTTACCAGCTTTTCGAATTCGAGCGCGTCGAACCAGATTTCCAGATTGGGGTTGATGAGGTAACGCCCCTGTTCCATGGTGATGATGCGCGGATGCAGTGCCCGGCGTAAACGGTACAGGTTTATGTGGAAATTGCTGGCGGCCTTGGCCGGCGAAAGGTCCGGCCAAACAGCGGCGGTGATATTTTCCCGGGTTTGAGCCCCGTCCGACGAGAGTAGGAAGAAAAGTATCTCCTTGGCCCTCACGCTGCGCCACTGCGGCTCTGATATAGGCTGCCCGTCAAGAGATACGCCGGACTCTCCCAGAGCCCGGGCTTCGATTTCCGGCTTCCTGGGCGCCCCTGCGTGGCTACCTGCGCGGCTGAGTCGATCGATTTCAAGGCGGTGCAGTTTAATTTTCTCTACGGTGCGGGTAAAGCGCTCAACTGATATACCTTCCGCCACGGCGTATTCCATAAGCAGGACGGCCTTTCTTCCTTCTATAGCCAAGAAGGCGCCGTAGTCCAGCTCGTCGGCCAGGCTTGAAGCTCGTTTCAAATACGACACCGCATCCGCGTACTTCTTCTCCAGGAAGGCGGCCTGGGCCAAATGGAAACAGGCCTTGGCCAGGCCGTCCTTATCGCCGATGGTTTCTAGTTTTAAGCACACGCCTTTCAAAATGCTGTTCGCTTCCGCATAGTGGCCGCGCTCGTACTCGATGACGCCAAGTTGAGTGGTGAATAGGGCTGACTCGTAGCCCTGCCCCTGGGAATCAGCCTGCGATACGGCCTCTTTTAGCAATACTTCAGCCTTGTCGGTATCCCCCAGCAAGCGATAGGTCTCACCGAGCCCAGCCTTGGCACATATGACGTAGTAGGACTCCATTACCTCCCGCGCGATATCCAGACTCTGGTTATATGAATCCAGGGCTTCATCGTAGCGGTCGAAGTCGCGCAGGATTTCTGCTTTGCCGATTAAAAGGCAGGCCTCGGCCCTGCGGTACCCCGTCATGCGTGCTTTTTCAATCCCGGCTTCCATGGTATCCAGCGCCAGAGAGTACTGGCCGAAACGTTGATAGGCATAACCCACATTGACCAGCGTCACGGCCAGCGCACCGTAGTTCTTCGTTTCCAGCCAGCCCTCGCGCGCTCGTTCGAAATGGGTAAAGGCCTGGTTCAACTGGCCGAGACGTTTGTGCAATACGCCTATTGAATTGTGAACATCAGCCATTTGTCCCACATCCAGTAAGGATGAAAAAAGTTCTAAGGCACGGTTGAACTGGTTCAGCGCGATTTGGAATTCTCCCTGTTCCGCACTTATAGTACCCAATCGTCTGTAAGCGTCGCCCAGGGCGTCCGGGGAGCCGTTGTGAGAATTAAGCAAGGCAATAGCCTGTTCGATATCGTTCCTGGCCTCGGTGAAATGGCCGGTGATGCGCAAGGCTGCCGAACGCCAGCTAAAAGCCATCGAGCGGAAGAGCCAGTCGGCATCGTCCGAGGTTTGTGACAGTGCTTTCGTCAAGAACCGAGCCGCTCTGCCGTTTTCTCCCAGGTGTATCAGGCTCTGTGCATAAAGCAGCACTAAGTCATGGTCGTCCGCCCGCGCATTCTCCGGCAGCGCCTCTATCCACTTGGCTACCGTGCTCCACTTGCCGGACTTCAGATACTCCTGCCCCACTCGGGCGATCAATAACTGCGCTTGAGTGTAAAGGCCGGCCGTCAGGTAGTGCCCGATGGCATCCTGCCAGCGGCAGTCTTTTTCAGCGGACAGGGCAGCCTGCGAGTGGAGAGATGTAAACAGTTCTCGGTTTTCCACAAGGAGCGTCTTCTGCAGGAACTCGCGGAATAAAGCATGATAGCGGAAGCACGACTTTTTGTCGTCTATGCACTGGATGAAAAGACTCCTCTTTTCTATATCTTTGAGTAATGCGTGTGAACCCTTCTGCTGCAGCAGGGCATCACAACTAGCCGGGTTCATGCTTTCCAACGTACTCGAACCGAGAAGGAATTCCCGCACTTCAGGAGTCTGCTTGAGATATACCTCCGCCCCCAGGTAACGGAAAACGTCTTCATGCGACAGACTGAATACCTCTTCGCTGGGTTTGCCGCTGCGCAGGCTGTAGCTGCTCAGCAGTATGCCGACAATCCAGCCCTCAGTCCCCTCGGCCAGCGTGCCGGCCTCCTGTTCTGTGAGGTTCAGCCCGTGGTGTTTGCCAAGCAAGTCTTTTATCTCGGCTGGAGCGAAGGCCAGGTCTGCCGTGGCAAGGCTGGATGCAGCCTCCTGCAGTTTGAGCTTGTGCAGCGCGGGCAGGTTCACCGGCGTGCGGCTGGCCATCACGATATGGCAGTTTTCCGGAGCCCGTTCGATAAGCAGGTTGAGCATTTCCCGGGCCGCGGGGCTGTCTTCTACGCTATGGTAATCATCCAGCACCAGCACGAAGAAGTCGGGAATAGTCTCGTACATCTCGCCGCTGAGTGTCCCCGCCAGCGCTCGTATCTCCTGGGTGGCGTCTCTGGAAGCTGCCAGGCGACCGAGTGTGGCCTGTCCGAATTCGGGAAAGCTGCGGCGGATGGAATGGACGATGCCTTCAATCAGCAGGGACGCGTCCTGGTCCGAAGCGTCCAGCGAATACCAGCACACCGGCGCTTCCAGTTCTCCGGCAAAGTCTATCAGCAGCGTCGTCTTACCGTAGCCCGCCGGAGCAGACAGCGTTTGTACCCGCTTGTCGATCTTCCTGTGCAACAGATCGATAAGACGGCGCCGCACAATGACATGCTCCCCTTTTTTGGGAACAAGACATTTAGTGGCGAACTCCAGATCAGACGTTTCCATGCGTTTTTCATTATAATAGCTATTTGGGGTTAAAACAAGTACTAAAAGTACTAATGGTCATAACACCTGCTGAGACAGGCCCGGGATGGGAAAAATATGATATTCTTCCTTCTCAGCCTATGGCGCACGCGGCAATCTTTAATTCCATAGTAGATTTTATGAGGTTTGAGCTTTGACGCCTGAGCAAAGTTGACGTATAATACATTGTATCTGTGATGCCAATCGCAGCCCCCTGTGAGGTAGATATATGGCCAGCCGATTTGATAAGTTCTCAGAAAGAGCCCGCCGCGTTCTCAGCCTGGCTCAGGAAGAAGCTCAGCGCCTCAACCACAACTACATAGGCACCGAGCACATCCTGTTAGGCCTGGTTAAAGAGGAGGAAGGTGTGGCCGCCCGCGTGTTGATAAACATGGGCGTCAGCCTGCCCAAGATGCGTTCAGCCGTGGAGTACGTCATCGGCCCCGGCGAAAAGGTCACTTCTGCCGGTACCGGTTTGACTACCCGTGCCAAGCGCGTTATTGAGCTGGCCATCGACGAAGCCCGCCAGATGGGACATAACTACATCGGCACCGAGCATCTGCTGCTCGGCCTGCTGCGCGAAGCCGACGGCGTGGCCGCCGGTGTGCTGGACAGCTTCAGCGTAACGCTGGAGAAGGCGCGCGCCGAAATCACGCGTTTCCTCAGCCAGAATGCCAACAAGAGCCGCGCCGCCAAGTCCCCCAGCAAGACGCCTACCTTGGACCAGGTGGCGCGCGACCTGACGGCTGAAGCACGCGCCGGACGCTTGGACCCGGTCATCGGGCGCAGCAAAGAAATCGAGCGCGTCATACAAATACTGTCGCGCCGCACCAAGAATAACCCGGCACTCATCGGCGAGCCCGGCGTGGGCAAGACCGCCATCGTCGAGGGGTTGGCTCACCGCATCGTCTCCGGCGACGTATTTGAAACGCTGGAAAACAAGCGCGTCGTATCGCTCGACATGGCCTCAGTAGTGGCCGGCACCAAGTACCGCGGCGAGTTCGAAGAGCGCCTCAAGAAGGTGCTGGAAGAGCTTCGCGTGGCCGGCAACTGTATCCTTTTCATCGACGAGTTCCACACGCTGGTAGGCGCGGGCGCGGCGGAGGGAGCAGTGGATGCCGCCAACATCCTCAAGCCGGCTCTCGCCCGCGGCGAACTGCAGTGCATCGGCGCCACCACGCTGGACGATTACCGCAAGTACATCGAGCGCGACCCGGCCCTGGAGCGCCGCTTCCAGCCGGTGCTGGTCGAGGAGCCTTCGCTAGAGGACGCCTTGCAGATATTGCGCGGCATCAAGACGCGCTACGAGGAACACCACCAGCTTACCATTTCGGACGAAGCGCTCAAAGTGGCCGTGGATTTCGCCTCGCGCTATGTCCCCGACCGCTTCCTGCCCGACAAAGCCATCGACCTTATAGACGAGGCTTCTTCCCGCGTGAGGATTCGCCACCGCAGCAAGCCCGCCGCTCTGCGCGAGCGCAAAGAGGAAGAACTCAAACTGCGCAAGGAAAAAGAGGTGGCTCTAGCCAGTCAGCAGTACGACCTGGCGGCAGAAAAGCGCCAGCAGGAGCTGCAGATAGAAGAAGCGATAAAAGGCATCGAGGGCGAGTGGCAGGCCCGCCAGGGGCAGGGCAAGCCCGAGGTTAAAAAAGAGGACATCGCCGAGGTGGTGGCCATGTGGACCGGCATCCCGGTGGTGCAGATCGCCGACGAGGAGACCAGCCGCCTGTTGCACATGGAAGAAGCCCTGCACAAGCGCATTATCGGCCAGGACGAGGCCATCGACACCATTTCAAAGTCTGTAAGACGCGCTCGCGCCGGCCTTAAAGACCCGCGCCATCCCATCGGCACCTTCATGTTCCTCGGCCCCACCGGTGTGGGCAAGACCGAGCTGGCCCGTGCGCTCGCAGAGTTCATGTTCGGCAATGAAAACTCGCTCATCCGCATCGATATGTCGGAGTTCATGGAGAAATTCGCTGTTTCCCGCCTGGTAGGCGCGCCTCCCGGCTACGTCGGCTTCGAAGAGGGCGGACAGCTTACCGAGGCCGTGCGGCGCAAGAGCTACTGCCTCATCCTGCTGGACGAAATTGAAAAAGCCCACCCGGATGTTTTCAACATCCTGCTGCAGATATTCGACGACGGCCACCTGACCGACGCCAAGGGGCGCAAGGTGGACTTCCGCAACAGCATCGTCATCATGACCAGCAACATCGGCGCCGAGCTTATCCGCAAGGGTAACACGCTGGGATTCGTCTCGCGCAGCGATGAGAGCAAGGTGCAGCAGAAGTCCTACGACCGCATGAAAGAGAACCTGCTGGGCGAACTGAAAAAGACCTTCCGGCCGGAGTTTATCAACCGTGTGGACGGAGTGGTGGTCTTCCACCCGCTGGAGAAGGAACAGATACGCCAGATAGTGGACCTCATGCTTGTCTCCGTCACCAAGCAGCTTGCAGAAAAAGGCATTACGCTGGAGGTCACCGAAACTGCCAAGGACCTGTTGGGCAAGAAGGGCTATGACGAGGTCTTCGGCGCGCGGCCTCTGCGCCGCACCATCCAGGACCTTATTGAGAACAGGTTGTCCGAAGAACTGCTGCGCGCCGGTTTCCGCGAGGGCGATACCGTGGTAATCGACCTGGCCGCAAGCGGTGAGGAACTGGCCATCGAGGTTAAGAAGGCGGCTGAACCGGCCCTCTCCGGCAGCGAAGCCGAGTAATCCTAAGTTAGACTTAGATAGAATATAGAAGAGAGGGAGCTTTCGCTCCCTCTCTTTTTCTTATGACGTCGTTGCGAGTCCCGATACCGTCGGGACGAAGCAATCTCTACCGAATAGTCTGACGGCATAATCAATTCTATGTTTTTACCATTGCAAGGAGTCCGCCCGCCGTGGCGGGACGACGTGGCAATCCCGGACATTTCTTCCTTCCATTTGGAAATACCAAAGCGATAATAACACTCTTCCTTCTCCATCTATTTCGTATTTCGATATTCGGATTTCGTATTTAAGACCTTGCGTTCCATGCTTAAATCGGCTAAAGTCAACACGTGGCTAAATCAAAAATCGTCTTCGTATGCAAAGAATGCGGCAAGGAAAGCCTGCGCTGGATGGGACAGTGCCCCGCCTGCTCCGCGTGGAACAGCTTTGCCGAACAGACCATCAAGGCGGTGTCCAGCAATCAGATGGCGGCTTCAGCCCCCCTCAGCATCCCCCAGGAACTATCCAAAGTAGAAGTGACAACCGAGGAGCGCTGGGCGGTGGACATCGCCGAGCTTTCCCGCGTGCTGGGCGGCGGGCTGGTCCCCGGTTCGCTGGTGCTCATCGGCGGAGAACCCGGCATAGGCAAATCCACCCTTCTTTTACAGGTGGCCTCTCACTTGGCATCGACAAGAGGTACCGTAGCCTATGTCAGCGGCGAGGAAACGCTGCACCAGACCAGACTCCGAGCCAAACGACTGAGCATATCCGGCGAGCGATTATATCTCCTCGCCGAGACCAACCTCGACAGCATCATCGAGCACCTCGACAGGCTCAAGCCCTGCTTGGCAATCGTGGACTCCATCCAGTCCGTCTTTCTGCCGGAATTGGATACCTCCTCCGGCAGCATCACTCAGGTGCGCGAATGCACCCTCCGGCTTATGCGCTGGGCTAAGCAGACCCAGACGCCCGTTTTCATCACCGGCCACGTCACCAAAGACGGTGCTATCGCCGGGCCGCGCGTGCTGGAGCACATTGTTGATTCCGTGCTCTACTTCGAGGGCGAGCCCTTCAGTTCCTATCGCCTACTGAGGGCTGTCAAAAACCGCTTCGGCTCTACCAACGAGGTGGGCATCTTCGAGATGAAGGAAAAGGGATTGGTAGAGGTGGACAATCCTTCCCAACTCTTTTTATCGCAGCGCCAGGGCGATTCCATCGGCTCAGTAGTCACCGCGACTCTGGAGGGCAGTAGACCCCTGCTTGTTGTTGTGCAGGCGCTGACGAGCTTAACCAGCTTTGGCCTACCCCGCCGCACCGCCAACGGCGTGGATTTTGGCAGGTTGTTGCTCATCACCGCCGTGCTCAGCCGTAGGCTGGGACTCAGGCTGAGCAACCAGGACATCATCGTCAACGTCACCGGCGGCATACAGATAGACGAGCCCGCCGCCGACCTGGCCATTGCCCTCGCTATAGTTTCCAGCTTCAAAGACCAGCCTGTGGATGCCGAGATGGCGGCGGTGGGCGAGGTGGGGCTGTCGGGAGAAATCAGGGCAGTGCCACAGCTCGAAAGACGTTTGGCCGAGGCCGCCCGACTTGGTTTCAAAAAATGCCTTGTTCCGCGCTCCGGCATGCGCAACTTACATGTTACTGACATCGAACCCGTGCCCGTAAGCACCCTGCGCGAGGCGGTGAGGCTGGGGCTGGTGGGGAAAGAGAAAATTCAGGGAGAGGAAAATGGGTAGCCACCCTCACCTTTCATCCTCTCCCCGCAATGGAGAGGAAATGGATTTTGTAGGGGCGAGGCATGCCTCGCCCAAAAAAAAAGTAGGGGCACAGCATGCTGTGCCCGCTTGTCCCCCGGGCGAAGTCGAGCTATAGGAATATGACAGACAATGTTTAAGTCTCAAAAAGTCGGCGCCATAATCGTAGCCGCCGGACGCGGGGAGCGCATGGGGGGCATCGACAAGATATTCGCCCCTCTGGGCGGCACCTCCGTTCTGGAGCGCGTTGCCCGCGTTTTTGAGGATTCCCCCTACATCGACTACTTCGTTATCGTGCTCAATCAGGACAACGTGGCGCGTGGCAAGCACCTGCTCGCCGGCAAAAACCTGTCCAAACTGGCGAAGGTCGTTCCGGGTGGAGTACGCCGTCAGGACTCGGTTGAATCCGGCCTTAAAACCCTGCCGGCCTGCAAGTGGGTGGTCATCCACGACGGCGCCCGCCCTCTGGTCGGGGCGGAACTCATCACCAGGGGACTGGAGGCCGCCCAGGAGACCGGCGCGGCTGTAGCCGCCGTGCCCGTAATCGACACCGTCAAGCTGGTGGATGAAGGCGGTTATGTCAAGGAGACGCTAAACCGCTCGCGCCTGTGGGCCGTGCAGACGCCGCAGGTTTTTCGTTTTGATATAATTAAAGAGGGATATGATAAAGCGTCGGGCGACGTCACCGACGACGCCGCGCTGGTGGAAGCCATCGGAATTCGCGTCAAGCTCTATATGGGTGCTTATGACAATATCAAGTTGACCACGCCGGCCGACTTGAATCTGGTCGAAGCCCTGTGGCTGAGGAAGGAGGGCTAACATGCGTATCGGTCTGGGTTACGACGTCCACCGTCTGGCCCCTGCTGTGCCGCTGGTTTTAGGCGGCGTCAAGATTCCCCACCATCAGGGCCTCATCGGCTGGAGTGACGCCGACGTGCTTACCCACGCCGTCATGGATGCCCTGCTGGGGGCGGCGGCGCTGGGAGACATCGGCAGGCACTTCCCGCCTGGCGACCCGCAGTATAAAGGTGTTTCGAGCCTCATCCTGCTTGGCAAAGTCGGCCAGATGCTCAAGAAGGCAGGTTATAAAGTCGGAAATGTCGATGCTACCATCGTGGCTGAGCAGCCCAAACTCGCCCCGCATATCGACGCCATGCGCGCTGCGATAGCGGGAGCTCTCGGATGCCCGGTTGGCGACATCGGCATTCAGGCCAGCACCTCGGAACAACTGGGCTTCGTGGGCCGCGAGGAGGGCATGGTTGCCTGGGCGATAGCGGCCATTGAGAAAGCGTAAATGAGTTCCCCCCCTTTGGCGAAAGGGGGATTAAAGGGGATTTTCCCCCACCTCTCTTGTGTTACGCAGAGCCACGGCTCCTTGCCCGCCGATGTAGGGGCGAGGCATGCCTCGCCCGCAACAAAACACAACGCGCCATGTCCTCCGGTAAAGACATGACAATTATCTATGTCCTTTTTCGTCTCTGCATGCTAACATATTTCTTCCCCCGTCCCTTAACAAATTAAGAGCCCCTTTATTCGAATCCCATTCGTTTTTCGCAGTGCCTGAAAACACGGAACGAGTACCGAAAACTTCGGTTTGGATACCAATTTCCATGCGTGGGCGCTGGAACGAAAAACCGCTAACGAACATTTCATGCGCGGCGTCAAAAAAACGAATCAAAGCTAAAGGAAAAACCAATCGTCATTTCAAGGAGACGACCCTCGTGCCTGGGTTGTCGCAGACCAAAGCTAAAACTGGATTCAGTCGTTTCCGGAAAAAAAGCCCCCATAAAAAACGAAAACGAATGGCCGTGGCTGCTCCCTTGAAGAATCAGGATGAAAAGCGTGTCATTGCGAGCGAGCGAAGTGAGCGTGGCAATCCCCTTCTTTCCTCTCGCCCCTTGGGGGAGAGATAAGAACTTGTCCTGAGCTTGTCGAAGGAGTGAGGGGTAGTTCCTCAAGGAGGAGGAGTGGCACGCATATCGCCTTTTTCCACCCCATCCTGATATAATAACCTTCAAATGAAAATCACCAGCACCCTCTCCGGCCAAAAAGAGGAGTTCATCCCCCAGGGCGACGAGGTCAAGATGTACGTCTGCGGCATCACGCCGCAGTCCGAGGCGCACATCGGCCATGCCATGAGCTATATCAACTTCGACGCCATCCGCCGCTACCTCAAGTTCCGCGGCTATAAGGTCAAGGCCGTTCAAAATTTCACCGATATCGACGACAAGATAATCAACAAGGCCGCCGCGCTGGGCGTGAGCATCTCCGAGCTGGCCGAGAAGAACATGGCCGAGTTTATGCGCGACATGGACGCCCTCAACGTCAGCCGCATGGATCTGTACCCCCGCGCCACCCAGGAAGTACCCAAGATAATAGAGATAGTGCAGGGGTTAGTGGACAAAGGCTACGCCTATCCCGCCGGGGGCAGCGTTTATTTCCGCGTCACCAAACTGGACGACTACGGCAAACTGGCGCACCGCACGCTCGACCAGATGATGGCCGGAGCGCGCATCGAGCCGGGCGATGAAAAAGAAAACCCCATGGATTTCGTCATGTGGAAGGCGGCCAAACCGGGCGAGCCCGCCTGGGACAGCCCCTGGGGAGAAGGCAGGCCGGGCTGGCACATCGAGTGCAGCGCCATGACGCTCAAATACCTGGGTGAGACGCTGGACATACACGGGGGCGGTGCGGACCTCATCTTCCCGCACCACGAGAACGAAATCGCCCAGTCGGAGGCCTTTACCGGTAAGAAGCCCTTCGTTAAATACTGGATGCACAATGGCCTGCTGCGGCTCGGCGAAGAGAAAATGAGCAAAAGCCTGGGCAACATCATCAGCATCAAGGAGGCTCTGGCGAAGTACTCCAGCGACGCCATCCGCATCTTCGTGCTGGGCTCGCACTACCGCAGCCCGCTGACCTACACGCCAGAAGCGCTGGAGGCAGCGGAAAAAGGCGCCGACAGGCTGCGCCAGGCCCTTGAGTCGAGCACGTCTGGAGGGAAAAAGGGGGACTTCGACCCCATCTCTTACCGCCAGCGCTTCATAGAGGCGATGGACGACGACTTCAATACCCCCCAGGCGCTGGCCTTGCTTTTCGATATGATACGCGAGCTAAACCGCCTGCGGGATGAGGGTTATGATGTCTCCGCCGGACAGGAGCTGCTCAAAGAGCTTGGCGGGGTGCTGGGGTTGAGTTTATCGAAATCCGAACTGGCTGGATTCGTGCCGAAACCTTCGCCGGAGACAGCCAGCCAGACCATAACCGAAGCTGCTTGGACTAAATTCGAGAACCTTCTTCCAGAAATTGAGTCCGGGCTTCACGACTCTGATATCAATGATGAGGAAATAACGGAGAACATAAGCGGGACTATAACGGCTCGCCATCTGCTTCGTAACGCTAAGCAATACCAGCAGGCTGACGATATTCGCAAGCGACTGGAGTCCATAGGCATCATTATTGAGGATGCCGTCGGCGGCACAGCGTGGAAGGTCAAGCGCTAGCTATTTGGCTGGCTTGAGAAAGAACCCCAGTAAAGCCCCCACGACAATGAGGCCGGCCCCCGCTCCTACAGCGCTCCACATGATTTGGCTGACCGTCGTTACCTGGCCGGGTACGATGGACGTGTTTTTCTGGTAGAGAAATCCCCACAGGAGGGTAAGCGTCCCCGCTCCAACCAGAAAAACGATAATCAATTCTTTAAGTGCCTTGGTCATCTGAGGCTTACCTCCTTGACGGGATTGCCAACAAAAGTATAGGACATCGGCGAGCCGCATTCAACTATCCGTGACGCTTCAGGGCATCAGGCTTTGATGCAATCAACCTTGCAAGCCAGGCCAATTTGTGTTAAATTTAGTTCTGTCTTTTGGGGCCGTAGTTCACTCGGGAGAACGTTTGACTGGCAGTCAAAAGGTAGGGGGTTCGAATCCCCCCGGCTCCACCAAAGGTAACCATAGGCAGAACTGTTGCTGACCTATTCTCTCCGTTGGACGGAATTGGCAGATTGTAAAAGATGGATGCCTGGTCTCCATCCACCTCAACTCGTTTGATAAACGAGCGGAGGAAAGCCTTACTCTCGGCGATGTTGGCTTGTTCGAGAAGTATCTTCAGGTCCTCAGCGTAGGATTGAATGGTTTTAGCATCCACTTGCTTCACTCCCTGGGCAACTCCTTCAACCTCCGTTTCCAGTCTTTTCTTGCTTATTTCATCTTGGCGCAGGCGCAACTCTCTAATTCGTGGAGCTAAGTCTTCCAAGCTAATCCTCCCCGTTTCGAGAGCATCGTACAGCTTTGATAATCTAGTTCTAACATCATTCAACTCGGCATCGAAGGCATCTAGCCTGTCTCGGAGCACATCATGGCTTGAATCAAGCTCCTGGTTCACAAGTTCAACCAATTTCTCCAACGACTCCTGATCTAGTATCTTGTTCTTGACCTGGTCGATAACCAGTTGCTCTAGCTTGTCCTTGGGAAGGGCTCTGGCACCACAAGCATCATTCCCCTTCTTTAAACCTTCGTTGCACATGTAGTAGTAGTACTGGTGGGACTTGGCACTGCGGCCGATCATGGCGTGGCCACAAGAACAGAAGAGAAACCCACTCAATAGATAGAAGCTGGGTACAGTTCGGGGATGAGTGGTATTAGGCCTTTTAAGCGTCATCCTTCTCTGAAGCTCAATAAAAGTCTCTTTGTCGATGATGGCTGGCCATGCATTCTCGACCCTCACCGGACGGCAGCTGCCTTTGGCCGCTAAGTGCCCTACACGGTCACCCCAGACAAGGGTGCCACAGTATGCCTCATTGGTCAGCACCTTATATACCGTTGTTTTGCCCCAGAGTTGCCCGGTAGAGGTCTTGATGCCCTCGCGATTGAGAGCTTTAGCGATTTCCTTACAGCCTATGTCTTTCATAGCCATGCCAAACATGCGTCGAACTGTCTGTACCGATTCAGCATCCTCTTTGTCAGGTTCTAACTTATTTCTCGTCTTAGCACCGTCCTGAAAGGGCACCCGGCGTAGGCCATAGGGCGGTCTTGAACCGTTGAAGAAACCCCGCTGGGCATTCTCCCTCATACCGCGCATGATGTCCTGGCCCATATTCGAAGAGTAAAACTCATCAATCGACTCGATGATACCTTCCAGAAGATGCCCGGTCGGTGAATCATCCACGGGCTCGTTTATGGAGATGACCGTGATACCCTGTTTCTTTAGGAGCATTTTGTAGGTTACAGAATCAGCCCTACTCCTAGCAAAGCGGTTCAGCTTCCAGACAAGGATGGCTTCAAAGGGTAGGTGTTTGGCTCTAGCGAAGGCGATCATCTCTTTAAAGGCCGGACGGTCGGTAGAGCGCCCACTCTCCGCCTCATCCACAAACTCTTGGGCTACCTCATAGCCGTTCTTTTGCGCATATTCCCTTAAGGCCCGTAGCTGGGCCGAAAGGGATAATACCGTATCCTGGGCGTCAGATGATACCCTAGCGTACAAAGCTGCCTTCATTTCATTCCTCCTCGTTCACTTACCCTGCATTCCCTATCCCCTGGTTCACTAGGTTCCGATGCGTTCACAGACGGAGCAAGTTCCCGGTAATAAGCCAAGCGCCAGATAATCAGAAATTACATCTTTTAGGGGTGGAGCAAGTTTCTCAAGCGTTCTATAGGCTGTAATTACCGCTTCCAGCTCTGGCGCCTTCTTGAGCTCTTGATAAGCTTGAAGAATAAGAGAACGGTACTTATCCTCATTACCTTGAAGTTCAGCCATGATGGTCCCCACATCCAACACCACCCAGTGGCGGCTATTATCGGCATGGATCCTCTCGCATAGCTCCGCGTCACTTTTTCCGGAGATAGCAAAGCTTAGGGCATACTTGTATAAAACATGACAGGCATTATAGCTGTAGACAAAAGGCGGCTCTTTGGCTTGAGAATCCGCCAGCACGGGCAGACCCGTCTTCTCCCTAATGAGGGAGATGGTCTTATACTGAAGCTCCAGGCGGGTAAGCATATGCTCGGTGTAAGATTCATTCCATAGGGCAATGGCTCGCCAGAGGCGATTATTCCTGAGGTGCTGCCTAAGCATAGAGGGTTTACCTTCGTCCTCCGTAGGCCTTCCCTTCTTAAAGCGTTCTCTGGCCTCTTTCTTCTCTAAGAAAACAGAGTTCTCTTCTTGAGGGTACCAGGAGAGGGGCTCCAATTCAACGGACGGGAGCTCAAAGGAGCGTTCAAGTATATTGAGATATTCCAATAGTCTTTCCTGGTGCTTCTTGAGAGCATCCCGGATAAGACCGATGCGGGCTTCCCTAGATTCTTGCTCGCGTCTTGCTTGGATTATTCCCGATTTTATGGTACGGAGGTCCTTTTTGTAGTAGTTAGCAATATAAGACTCGGATTTACCTTTCTCGGAAAGGCTGAGCCATTTCGCCCGGTCATCGGCACTGTATTTACGAGGCATAAAATTCCTCTTTCTCTTGCCATTTCAGATTTATGCTGGCTTGTTTATATGCATTATATTGCTATTTAATGCTTTTGTCAATAGGTAATATACAATATTTATTGTTGTGCAATCTTGGCGGGAGCGTGTTAACCTGATAGCGTGCAGGATAGCAAGGCGAGAGAAGAGAATAGAGGGCCTGAGAGCGAGGAGTTCAATGCGGGCTTAAAGATACTTGCCGGTATCATCGCCGAGGCCTACCTGAGAGATAATAAGCGGCTTAAAGATAAAACCGGTAAAACAAGTCGCAGAGATGATGAGCATGAAAGCCTACCTTGAAATAGCAGACGTGACGAAGCTTACAGAAGCAGCGGGCAACACCAGGGATAAACTCCTTATCCGCCTCTTATTCCATCTGGGTTGCCGGGTAAGCGAAGCCTTATCCATTGAGATAAAGGATATCGACTTTACATCAGGCACGGTGACCATCAGGCACTTAAAGTGCCGAAGCCGCCTCTTCTGTCCTTCTTGTAAGACCAGATTGGGGAGAGCGCATCAATACTGCCCTAAGTGTGGAAAGATGGTTACAGAGGCGGAGAAGGTAAAGCAGGAAGAAAAGCGGTACCGGGTGGTTCCTCTTGATGGTGAGACACTCAATCTTTTTAAAAAGTATGTAAAAAAGGGCGGTTTGGTAATTAAGAACGATAAGGAACTCCTTTTTGGTATTAACCGAGGCCGGGCCTGGCAGATCGTTAAAGAATGCGCCGAAAGAGCGGGTTTTCCTCAGCTCTTAAATCCCACCACCGGGAAGATGCACCATGTCAGCCCTCACAAATTGAGAGATGCCTTTGCCGTAAATGCCGTAAAGCACGACGACTCGGGAGATGGGCTCAGGATGCTCCAAGAGCATTTAGGTCACCAGAGCTTCAACACTACCGCCCGCTACCGCAAGGTCGCAGGGGAAGAACTCAAACGCTGGTACGACGGGTTATGGGAGGAACATGACACGGGAGCTCATAAGGCCTAGACGTGGTGGTTTCCTCCGGCCTTTCGGTTGCGCCTGGTTTATCAGGGAGTACCTGGCGGGAAACGGCCCTTACGCCTCAAAGGCGATAGACTCGTCCACCGGAGCCTGCCAAGCGGATATTTTCTATGACTACAAGATGGCGCTCATCAGAGAAACGGCTATGGATAGAGCCATCAGGAATGAAGAAAAGCAGGCCAAGAAAGAAAAGCGGCCTATTAATCCCGAAAACATACAGACGCTCGCGGACCGCTATGCTCACCGCATGCCTTACAAGTCCCACGGCTGCCGCTATCATTCCTTTGTGGTCTACTTCTCCATGCTGCAAAGATTGGGTTGGGTAGAGGCCACAGGGCGTGAAGAGCCGTCTGCCTTCCAGGATAACTATCCCTCAGGCCAGCCCCGAAAGTATTTTAGGCTGACTGCCGCAGGCATAGCCGCCCCGGGCTTCTCCTGGGCTAATCCCCAACGAAGTCTATAATTTAACCTGCAACCCCCCAACCCCCTAACCGTGCCTTCAGCCCCTTTCTGAGACTTCATGGCGCCTGTACGAGCTTTCGAAGACACTGAGACAAGGTAATCACTCTCCCCTCTTACCATTGCACAATTCCATCGGCCATTAAACGTAAAGTGCAGTCACTCTGCCCCTGGCAAGCGCTGTAGTTGTACCTCGGCCATTAGACCTCTGTAATGGCACTACGCTTTGTGTGATTTAGCCCCTTTTAGCCTCAAGGCATTTTCTTATCTTCCCAAAGCTAGGAACTGCCGACCACGTAAATGTAGGTTCATTCTGATCATGTACAATCGCTCCTTTTGTTACATGCTATAGGTAGATTGTTGCACCTTAAAAACTGAATATCGAAGCTATTTCCTATTGGATTTAACATTTCTAAATCAAAATAAAAAATGGAGCGAAAAAATGTTAAATTCAAAAATGGTCAAGGTAACTTTAAGGGATATAGCCAAAATGCTGGTTAAAAACATGCCCATTGAAGGACAAGATTTTACCAGTAAAATCGAGGCCTATATCTCAATACTCAAAAAGCTGGACAAGTCCTCAAAAATGGCTTTAACGGCGGCCTATGTATTCTCCAGCAAGTGCCCGAAAGCAGAACGCGAGGATTTATTCCAGGAATTGGTCACCAGATGTTATGAGGCTAATCCCCAATCTGAAATCAATGCCTATTCGATAGCTCGTTGCGATTGGAAAAACTGGCTTGACTCATGGTATAGAGAACACAAGACAACACTTCAAAGCTATGACATCTCCATTCAAGATGATGATGGCAACGAAATTCGAGCTTCAGAATTGCTGGTCGGGGATTGCGAGTTTGAGGCCCGTGAATGCTCAAATATTGACGCCTCGAATATCTGGCAGAAGCTGCCAGATAATATTAAGCCACTCGTGGCTAAAAGACTATCTGGCAAGGCGCTGACTAACATTGAGCGCAAGGCAATCTACAATTTCACTAGAACACCGAAAGCTAAATCTATTTTAGCTTTAGCGCAAAGCTGCTAGAACGAAAGTTAAATCCAATCGGAATAGCCATAATGTAATTGAATAATGGCTAGCTTTAAAGCTAGCCATTATTCTTTTTCCTATCTAGAACGAAATTCCAAAGCATTCGGAATAGCCATAGTGTAAGGGTTGAAGCTACAAGCTAGCTTCGCTCTTAATTCAAATAAGAGAATAGCAAGTCGGCAATGGCCTCTATTCTCCCACGTTCTCAATCTGGGGAGCCTGCTCCCCATTTAAGAGATACCGCGCTCACCCTAGCCTTAAGGTTAAGGCCGAAAACGAGCATGCGCCCTCCCGGGCTGGTCTCAGGACGGGGCACGCATGCCTTCACGCTAAGGCTTTAACACACCGCTAGACCGAACCCGCGCTACCGGCTGAACTACGGCTCAAGGTGTTCACGGACAACGGCGGCATGGGGATAAGGCGCTCAAGCCCGTAGCCTATCACCGCTGATGGTTGCCATAAGGCATGAATGCGGTGGGAACCGCAGCCCTAAATCTGCGGTCCAGGCCCTGGGGGACTAATACCCAGGGACCACTGCCGGTGGTGGTAAAAGACCGGGGACGGGGATAACTGTGCCACCATGCCTTAGTTGGTGGGTCGGTTCTTTTACCGTAGCGCATAGCACGGCTGTGGTGGCTTACCCCACTCTCAAGAGTACGAGGGACAGCCAGCGTTTGCGCCAGGTGTAATCTACCTGCACCCTCGCTAGAGGCTCTGCGGGCTTAGTTCGGGTTACGTCCGGCGTTGCTGGTCGAGGCAGTAAGCAAGCCTTTTGCCCTTAACCGACTATGCGAGTATTCGAGCGTTAAACACGCATCGGGTAATCGTATTCTAAACCTCCAATTTTGTTTAGGCATGGCACAGTGCCCCTGTCATGACCAGGGGTAAATTCGTGCCTTTTGGCATGATGACTGCCCTCAAGCCTCCCCGGTTTGAGGGCGGGGATGATGTCAAAAAGTAAATAAGGGGGTGACCTATGACCAAACCGAAGGTTAAATGTCCTATCTGCGATGTACGGCCCATCAACGGCAACGGCAATTATTGCAAGGTTTGCTTCGAGAAAATTCAATCCGATAGGAGCAAAGCTAAGACCGAGCCTTCGAAATTCCTGACCTATAAGGGCTTCGTGGTCGGCTTGGTCAAGTCTCCGTTCGACAGCCGCCTTCACCCTATCCAGCTCAAGCGTGACCCCACCAAGCTACCCAAAGCTAAAACCATCAATCTGGACACCTATTGCGACGGCTTCAGCCGTGACCAGATCAAGGAGTTCAAAAAGTGCGTCCTGCGGACAGTAGGCGCATAAGAAGGGGGATTACATGGCAGTTATTACGAACAAAAAGGAAAACAAGGTCAAGGCTCCCTGCCCTCGCTCACCGGTCAAGCAGCTCATCATCCTGAACGCATGGGAGAAACAGACTAGCACCGGCAAGGCCTCCATCTTCGGCCAGGCCCGGGACGAGACCGGCCAGAAGTATCAGATCGTCTGCGCCGTCAAGATCGCCGGATAGGTTAGACGAATAGAGGCCTGCGAAAAAAAACTCGCAGGCCTCATTTTGTTTAGAGGGGGTGATTAATACCCCAATCAAAAATCGAAGGAGAGGAAAGCATGAAACTAACAGTAAACCGTCTCAAGCTGCTGGGTCTCCTGGGGGACATAAACAAGGTCGTCCCGAGTAGACCGACCTTGCCTATTTGGTCTTGCACCCTTTTTCAGGCCAAAGAGGGATACCTAATGGTGGCCGGCACTGACCTGGACACCGCGCTGGTGCGGCGGGTGAAGGCTAAAATCATAAGGCCAGGCGAGGCGCTATGCCAGACGAAAAAGCTGGTGGCCTTCCTGAAGGCCCTGGCTATCGAAAGCGTCGTTATCAGTCTGGTGGCCAAGCAGGTAAAGGTAGAGGCCGGAAAAGTGTCGACCGATCTTCAGGCCTGGAACGTCAGGGACTATCCGCCCTTGCCTAGGCGGATAATGAGCCGGGCGGCTACGGTGGCCGGTCTTTCACCCGCTCTGGGCCATGTGGCTTATGCCGCTACTAAGGAGGATTACAGGCCGGTTCTAGCCGGGGTTTACATGGACGGCAACCGCCTGGTGGCCGCCGACGGCTTCCGTCTGGCTCAGGCCACGCTTAAAGCTAGCGGCAAACTGCCGGAAGCCATAATCCAGAACCGGGCCTGCCAGATTATCCGGGATATCTTCCCCGGCAAGGTTAAGGTTAACGCACGCATTGTGAAAACTGGCGGTAACGCCAACACGCTAGTCCAGTTTGAGGACGCCGAGCGTCTCTTAATAACAAGGGCCGTCCAGGGAAACTACCCAGATTGGGAAAAGCTCATTCCTACAAATGGCAGGGTAGTCAGTTTTGATAATGCAGATATGAAATCAGCCCTGAGGTTAATTCAGGTTTGTAACCCCGATAATCATCCTATCCGCCTGTTCAGTAGGGGCGCAAAGCTCACCCTGTATACCGTGGATGATGATTGCTGGACCAGGGCGGAAATACCGGTGAAGGGTAAGGTAAAGGTGGCGGTCAATCCGAAATATCTGGCCGACATCATGAACCAGTTGCCGGACGGCCGGGTGGTCTTGCGCTGGAAGGAAGGAAACAAACCTCTTGTCTTCAAGTCAAAGGGGGAGGCGCATGTCGTCATGCCGATGTTTGTGGCGGAATGGGCGGAGAAGACGCCGGAAACGTCGTCCACTCCCTCTCAGTCCAACGATACCGCGGCTGCTGTGGCCGAAGCGGAAAGGATAACCGCCGAGACCCACCAGGGGGCTGAAACAACAGTCGCAGTCTAAAGACACTTATAGCCCTGAACGATTTTCTCTGCTCGTCGGAATAGCCTTGGTAGGGGCCATCGGGTTTCCCGCTGGCCCCTATTGGTTAAATCTGATTAAAGGAGGTGTCAATGACCAAAAGCTGGCAAGACAAGCTCAAGCAGTGGCGCAAGCAGCATGAGGATAAGTACGCCCGTGTGTTGCTCAACGCACCGGTGGAGACCACCATGCTGAAGTTCGTGCCCTATCCCGGCGTCATCCTGCTGATGGGCGAAAGGGGTATGGGCAAGAGCGTGGAAGCCCACGCTATCGCTGAGACATTGCACAAAACGCACAAGGCCCCGGCGGTGCTTCATCTGCCCAACGTACCGGAGAAAGCACGTAAAAAGCTGCAGGCCCTGATGCCGGGATGGATGAAGATAGTCGAACGGCGCGAACAGTGGCCCAAGGGAGGCGTGATAATCTACGATGAAGCGGCCCAATCGGCCCATGCCCGCCGAACTCAGTCCTCCGGCGCCATTGAACTGGATAACCTCATCGCCATATCCCGCCAGCGCCACCAGACCATAGTATTCATCTCTCACCATTCGAGGAAACTCGATATCGGGATTGTGCACGAGGTGGACCAGATACACTGGAAGCAGCCCACCTATGCCCATCAGCTGTTCGAGCGGGAGGAAATAGCCGACTTCTCCATGCGGGCCTTTGACTTCTTCCAGGAACTAAGAGGCGGCAGACCCTGGAAAGAATGCTCCGAGAGACTCAAGAAGCTGGCCAAGAGCACCACCATTGCCCTCGACATGAGTGACTTCCGCTTCGTGACCTTCAGGAACAAGCCGCCAGCCTACTGGAACGAGGAGCTATCCTGCCTTTTCCAGGACCTGTCAAGCAAAGAATCCTTAAAGAAGGAGGTGGTCAAAAGCTAAACCTCATCAAATCAGTAAGTACCTTCGCAACAAAAAAGGAAAGGAGAAAATATGAATCGAGATGAAGCACTCAAGAAAGTTGAATCCGTCTGCAATCTTAAAACCAGGGTCATCACCGCCACTCCCAAAACGAAGCTGTTCCTCGAGCCCGATATCGTCTGGCTCAAGCCGGGCAATGGCGGGCATCAGTTGGAAGTGACTGACAAAGGCATCGAGCAGCTCTCAGCCTTTGCCCATATCCCAGACTCTTACCGCAAAGACCTTACACCCAACACCTACGCCTCGCTAACCGGCGAGCTCCTGCAGAAGAAAGGCTCTTTCACCATCATAATGCAGGATAGCAGGGTGACAGGCTTTGCCAAAGCTGAGGAATACCGCTATATCGACCCGGAGAAGGTGATGAAGGCCTTGGAGCGCCTTATCCCCGGGGCCGATTTCGACCGCGTGATCCCCTACGACGACAAATTCGCCGTCATGGTGGATGTGGTAACCGAACGGCGCCAGGAGGTGGTGGTAGGTGACCCGGCCTCAGCCGGCGCCACCATCCTCTTCTCGCCCATCAACATCGTCATTCCCTCGGTGACCAGCTACATCAAGCGATGGTTCTGCTTGAACGGTGCCTCCAGCTTTGAGAAGCTGGCCGAATTCAAAGGAAGTGGCGGCGGTGACGGCGGCTTCTTACCATGGTTTAACTCATCGGTTAAGAAGGCTTACCGGGGAGTAGATCGTATCCTGAACCAGTGGCGGGAGATGACCCGCCAACCTATCTCTCCAGCCGACCGCGCCGGATTGCTGGCGGCTCTCCTGAAAGAAGCGCGGATCTCCGGTGATGTGGCCCAGGCCATCGAAGAGCACGCTCTTGAAGAACCACCCGAAACCGCTTATGATTTATACAATCTGATTACCTGGGGCGCTAGTCACATACTCACCAACCCGATGGCAATACTCCAGGCTCGCCGAGCGGCAGACAGCTTCTCCCATGAGAAGATCCATAGAAGGCTGTGCCCGGTGTGCCGGGTCAGATCCCAGGTAGCGCTGCCTCCCCCGCAGGCAACTGCGGGTTAAAGGTAGGTTCCGGCCCGGAGTTTGGGTCGCTCCATTTCTCCGGGCCGGGCTAACTATTCGATGCCTACCCACAAGTAGAAACATTTCAAGAGAAAACACGAGGTCAGGACACCTACCAGCGTTTTTTAACTCAAGAAGGAGGGGGATTTTATTCTTGATAAATTATGCAAGACTATCTTCTTGCGGCCTTCCTGTGCAGTTTTCTTCTTGTGAAGTATTTTACAATTTGCAGTGCAGTCCAAAATCGTAGCCGATTTTAGGAAAGACTGCAGTTTTACTGCAACTGCAAATATACGTAGATTTTATTGGAATAGCTCCATATTCTAAGAGGAATAATATGAGAAAGGCACAACAGCCAAGCTCAGGAAAAACCGATAATGGGAGAAGCCAGATACGGAGAAAAGTAAATCCAAGCCGGACAGATAAGGAAACCCTGGAAATCCACGCCAGGTAGCTATGGCAGTATAGAAAACTAAAGCTAAAAAGTATTTTTCAAGAAGTATCCGATAAAATCCCATCCAAATCAGCCGCTAAAATTGATCCCGCTAAAACGATAGCCGAGATACTTGTAATAATCCCAGCGCTTTATTAACTACGGAAAGAGGACCGGTATGATGATGAAACAGACAAATCGGGAAAGCCCCGTAACGCCGGTAGCACAGAAGGCGGAGAGCCTGTGGCGGTCAATAGAAAGGATTCAAAGACAGGTCAAGATGATAGAGGCAACCGGCCCCCAACGCCACCTCGTCATACTCCTGCGTCGCGAGGCCTGGATAAACCTCAAGCGTAGCTGGGAGTTGTTCTGGGCGGTGCGTAAGTTGAAATCCGGGCCGGAAAATGAACGAAATGCTGAGCACAAACCGTAAGTCCGCTACGAGAATCCTTTATCGAACAGCTCGAATGCTTGCTCTATCTTAGCCAAGACTAATCTCCTGTATTCTCTTAAACAAGAGAGTAGTCTTGCTTTTCTCTTAACTAAGAGAGATAGTCTTGGAGTGAACCCCTGAGACTGGACGCTTGAGGTTTGGTGGGTTTGGCAGGATCGAGTGTCCTATAATAAGGGCAAGAAAGGGACCTGCCATGAGAAGC
>QZJY01000069.1 GCA_003597995.1 Dehalococcoidia bacterium | reverse complement strand
GGTATTAACAGATACGAACTTCGTTCGGTCCGCTTCGCGGCGAACTACATCCCTCGACCACAATGGTCGGGGTATTCGGGAAAAGGTGAGTATAAAAAGCCCTTCCTTATATTTTCTCTCCCCTCCGTGGGAGAGATGTAAGAGAGGGGGTCACCCTTCAAAATGTTACAAATTTTTCATACTCGCAGGTGCTTTTAGTTTAAACTGACTGCTATAATAAGAAAAGGAGTTGATATGGGCAATCTGCACATCCCACAGAAACAGGCCCTTCAATATCCGTCTCTCCCCCACGAGGGAGAGACAACAGTGAGGGGGTACCTTAACTCAGCAAAACGATCCCTGTCCCTACTCTCAATTTTGCAGGAGCATTGATGGGAGCTTTATACATGTTGTCCCGCAGCGGCGAGCCCTTCATTTTCTTTCTCTCTCCCCTCCGTGGGAGAGAATAAAAGTGAGGGGGTCTTCCTTAACTTAAATGCAAATTCCGTTCCCCAAAAATGTCACGAAAGTTTTATGCTCAAGGAGTGCTTTTAATCCCCTCTGGTTGCTATAATTAATACGGGGTATTTATGGGCAATCTTCATATCCTCTCCCGCAACGGCGAGCCCTTCCGCGACCGCCTCGAAGCCGGCCGCCTGCTGGGTTACAGCCTTAAAAGCCAGCGCCTGAACAAGCCGGTGGTGCTGGGCATCCCGCGCGGCGGCCTGGTGGTGGCGCGCGAGGTGTCCCGCATGCTCGATGGCGAACTGGACATCGTGCTGGCGCGCAAGCTTAGAGCCCCGCAGAACCAGGAACTCGCCATCGGCTCGGTCAGTGAAACGGGAAAACTTTTTCTGGATGAGTCGCTGGTCGCCGCGCTTGAAGTTTCCGAGGAATACATCGCCCAGGAAAAAAACTATCAGATGGCTGAGATAGCCCGCCGCATGGCGCTGGTGCGCTCCGTCCTGCCTAAAATGCCGCTCGAGGGTCGGGAGGTCATCGTCACCGACGACGGCGTGGCTACCGGCTCGACATTGCAGGCGGCGCTATGGGCGGCGCGGCACGAGAATCCTTCTAAATTGATCGCTGCCATGCCGGTGGGGCCGGAAGACACCGTCAGGCGACTCGCCGCCGACTGTGACGAAATGCTGGTGGCGCGCGTCCCTTCATATTTTTCCGCCGTCGGCCAGTTTTACCTGCGCTTCGACCAGGTCGAGGATGAAGAAGTGCTATCCATCCTCAAAGGAGAAGCCCGCAGCAGGCAGCAAAAAGTGGAGGCGTCACATGGAGAATGAACGCCCTATAAGATTAGTAGTCGACGGGGCACCTCTTGAAGGCAACCTCGTAATCCCCAAAAAGGCTAAAGGCATCGTGGTATTCGCTCACGGCTCGGGCAGCAGCCGCAACAGCCCGCGCAACCGCTTCGTGGCGGGCGTGCTGCAGGAAGCCGGCCTGGCCACGCTCCTTTTCGACCTGCTGACACCTAAAGAAGAACAAATTGACTCCGTGACAGGTCACCTGCGCTTTGACATCGATTTTCTGGCCAGACGACTCGTCGGCGCCGTCGATTGGGTCGCGCGTAATAAGGATACCCAGAGCCTTAATGTCGGTTGTTTCGGGGCCAGCACGGGCGCGGCGGCGGCGCTGGTGGCGGCAGCCGAACGTCCGCAGACAGTCAAAGCCGTCGTCTCACGAGGGGGAAGGCCGGACCTCGCCGCGTCTTCCCTGCCGCGCGTGAAAGCCCCTGTGTTACTGGTAGTCGGAGGGCTGGACACGCAGGTCATCGAGCTCAACCAGCAGACTCTGGATAAACTGACGTCCGTTAAAGAGCTGTCGCTAGTCCCCGGAGCCACCCACCTCTTTGAAGAGCAGGGCGCGCTGCCGCAGGTGGCCAACCTGGCCGCTGCCTGGTTCGCGAGATACCTCGGCAACCCTAAAGGCTAGGCCCATGCCGCGCTACCGCCTAATCCCGCACACCGCCGATGCCGGTCTCTACGCCTACGGCAAAACGCTCGATGAAGCCTTCGCCAATGCCGCCTACGGCATGTTCGCCGTCATGACCGACCTCAGGAAAGTAAGAGAGACCGAGGAGCGGCGCATCTCAATAACGGAGAAGGATAAGGAGACACTCCTCTTCGAGTGGCTCAACCGCCTGCTTTATCTTTTCGACGTGGAGCAGCTGCTGTTCAAGCGCTTTGAGGTTGCTCTCAACGGGACGCATTTAACGGCGACCTGTTACGGCGAGAAGTTCGACCCAGAACGGCATGAGATGATTATCGGGGTCAAGAGCGCCACCTACTACACGCTCGAAGTGCGCGAGAATAAGCCGAGGGTAAGGGTGGTGTTCGATGTGTAGGGGCGAATGGCCATTCGCCCCTGCGACAGAGGGGATAAATCCCTCTCAGACCGCTGCGGCGGTCAGTCTCCCTTTACCAAAGGGAGAGGGGAAAGACGTGGAGGTAATCTATGCCAAAGTGGAACGGTCCCCTGGAAAAGCTGGATGAAAACCGCTACATCATCCCCAAAAGCTACCGCAGCGGCATGCGCGTGCCCGGCATGATTTTCGCCTCGGCAGACATGCTGGATACCATCCGCGAGGAGCAGGCGCTCGAGCAGGTGGTCAACGTCGCCTTCCTTCCCGGCATAGTGGGCTACTCTTTCGCCATGCCCGACATTCACTGGGGCTACGGCTTCCCCATCGGCGGCGTAGCGGCCATGCGCATCAAGGACGGAGTCATATCGCCCGGCGGCGTGGGCTTCGACATCAACTGCGGCGTGCGCATGTTGCGCACCAATCTCACTAAAAAAGATGTCGAGCCGAAGATGAAAGACCTCATCGTGGCCCTCTACAACAGCGTCCCTTCCGGCGTGGGTTCCGAGGGAAAGATACGCTTAAAAGCCAGAGAGATTGATGATGTCTTAACGAAGGGTTCTCGCTGGGCGGTGGACAAAGGCTATGGGCGACAGGAAGACCTGGAGACCACCGAAGAGCACGGCGAGATGACCGAATGCGACCCCGGTTTCGTCTCCAGGCATGCCAAAGAGCGCGGCATTCCCCAGCTCGGCACGCTTGGCTCCGGCAATCACTTCCTCGAGGTGGACATCATCGACCACATCTTCGAGCCGCAAACGGCCAAGGTCATGGGCATCGACGAGCCCGGCCAGGTGGTGCTATGGGTGCACTGCGGGTCGAGGGGCCTGGGTCATCAGGTAGCTGATGATTATGTCAAAGAAATGGTCTCCGCCATGCAGAAATACGGTATCAGCCTGCCCGACAGGCAGCTCGCCTGCTCTCCTTTGAGTTCCCCCGAAGGCCAGGCCTACCTTTCGGCTATGAGGTGCGCCGCCAACTATGCCTGGGCCAACCGCCAGTGCATCACCCACTGGGTGCGCCAGGCCTTCACTGGAGTTATGGGCGTCAGCGACCACGAAGCCGGCCTGGAGCTGATTTATGACGTGTGCCACAACGTCGCCAAGATAGAGGAGCATACCTGGGAGGGCAAGAAACAGCCCCTGTGCGTGCACCGCAAGGGCGCTACGCGCGCCTTTCCGCCGGGGCATCCCGATATACCACAGAAATACGCCAAAATCGGCCAGCCCGTTCTCATCCCCGGCGACATGGGGCGCTATTCATATATATTAGTAGGGACGGAGGGGGCCATGCAGAACAGCTTCGGCTCCACCTGCCACGGGGCGGGTCGCCAGGAAAGCCGCTCGGAGGCCAAGCGCCATGTCAGCGGGCGAGAGGTGTTGCACGAGCTTGAATCAAGAGGGATAACAGTCATGGCGGGCAGCATGGCGGGTCTGGCGGAAGAAGCCTCTGAAGCATACAAGGACGTGAAAGAAGTGGTGGGCGTGGCGCACAACGCCGGCATCTCGCGCATCGTCGCCAGCACAAAGCCGATTGGAGTAATAAAGGGACAAAAACCGTCGTTGCGAGCCCCGCTCTGGCGGGGCGAAGCAACCCCTACAGAATAGTCTGACGACTTGTCATACTGAGCGCAGCGAAGCATCCCAGGGTGGAGGGGTTGTCACTCCCTTTAGTAAAGGGAGGTTAGGAGGAATTTTTCCTTGTCATTGCGGATGTCTAACGTCTTTTCGTTACTGGCACTCCCCCAGCGGCCCGATATGAGTGTATTCCACCCGCTTTTCCTTCAACAGGCGCTCGACTTCCTGCAGCTTTGAGAGGTCGAAAATCAATCCCAGGTTGCAGCCGGTATCGAGCAGATATGGCGGGACTATTATCCGCGCGCTGAACCCGGCAGCCTTCAGGAATTTTTCAGCCCGCATGGCATGTTCCATTCTATGGAACGTGACGATGCCATCGCTCAAAGACTCTGATGGATTGCGTGAGTTTTCCACACTCTTCCCCGGGCATCCTCATCCGTTGTTCAGGATATTCAACAGGTTCAAGCCTTTGATTATCAGGTCAACGGCAATGGCCGCCAGCAGCAGGCTGAACACCTTGGAGACCGCCTTGATGCCGCCCTGCCCCAGGAAGCTGATTATCCTGTCCCCGGCCACGAAGATAATCCAGGCAATCAGCACATTCAGGGCAAATGACAGCAACACAATATACGTCGGAAACTGTGTGTTGAGAAAGATGAGCGTGGTGATGGTCGCCGGGCCGGTGAGCAGCGGCGTGCCGATGGGCACCACGGCTATCATTTCTTCACGCGAAGAATCCACCATATGACCTGTCGTCATGTACTTGACCGAGAGCACCATCAGGATGATGCCGCCGGCCACGGCGAAAGCGCCCACGGAGATACCCATGGCCTTCAGCAGAAACAGGCCGAAAAAGAGAAACGCCAGCCCCACCAGAACGGCGGTGATGGTGGCCACGTTGATGACACGCAGTTTCTCCTTGCGGGTCATCCCATCGGTAAGAGCAACCACCATGGGCAGATTGCCGGGCGCGTCCAGTACGACGAAAAGAGGCACAAAAGTCAGTACGAAAGCTTCCCAGAAGGTGGTTGTCATGAGGCCATTATACTATATGTCGTTGCAAGGAGTATATCGAACAGAGCCAGTCCTGAGCGAAACGAAGGAAAGCAATCGCAACAGAATAATAGTCCCTGTAGCCCCCAACACGTCAATCACCCCTTGCTCTCCGATAGAACACCTATGCTAATATATTTGCGTGACACAAAAGATGCAGCAGATGCTCGGTTTTGAACTCGCATATTGGAATCGCATTCGTTCCAACCCGTGCCTGAAAAAACGAAACGAACACCCGCGGACGCCGTATTTTGCCGGGAATTTAGTGTGTGGAAGCGATAACGAATCATAGACTTCGAATATTTCACGCGTGAGGTTGTCAAAACGGTTCAAGGCTAAATAAGAAACAAATCATCGTTTCCGAGACACGACTGTCATGCCTGGCTCATGGCTAAACTAGTTGGAGTCGTTTCCCGAAAAAAACACCGCCCTCAAAACAAAAACGATTAGGTTACGAGAAAATGAGGAGGTCTCTATTCCTCTTTCGAGGTGGCCTCGGGCAAGTTGTTGTGGGTGATGGCCGTCACCGCGGCGATGGCGGCGATGCGCCTGGTATCGTCGAATATCTCGGAGAGCTTCTCTTCGAGGGGCTTTTCCTGCTCCATGATGCGCTTCATATCTTCCAGGAGCGTCGTCTCGCGGTCTATGAAGTGCGTGCCGAAATCTCCGGACACGAAGCGCGGGTTGGCCATGACGGCCTTGTGGAAGGGTATGTTGGTCTTAACGCCCACGATGATGTACTCGTAGAGGGCGCGTTTCATGCGCGCGATGGCTTCCGGGCGGTCCCTGCCCCAGACGATAAGCTTGGATATCATGGGGTCATACATATACGGGATGGTGTAACGCGTGTGCACACCGGAGTCCACCCTGACGCCGACGCCGCCGGGCGAGCGGTAGCCGCGCAGCTTGCCGGTGGATGGTGCGAAATCTGACAGCGGGTCTTCCGCGTTGATGCGGCATTCTATAGCCCAGCCGTTGAGCCTGATGTCCTCTTGCTTGAATGAGAGTGAATGCCCCTGAGCGATGCGTATCTGCTCCTTGACGATGTCGATGCCGGTCACCATCTCGGTCACCGGGTGCTCCACCTGCACGCGCGTGTTGGCCTCCATGAAGTAAAACTCGCCGCCGGAGAAGATGAATTCCACGGTGCCGGCGCTCTCGTAGCCCACCCACTTGCCGGCTTTTACGGCTATGTCGCCCATCTTGCGCCGCAGCTCCGGCGTGATGGCCGGAGACGGGCTTTCCTCGATGAGCTTCTGGTAACGGCGCTGTATGGAGCATTCACGCTCCCCGAGATAGACCACGTTGCCCTGGCTGTCGCCCATGATTTGGAACTCGATATGGCGCGGCTGGCTGATGAATTTTTCGATATAGACATCGGGCACGCCGAAAGCCTTGCCCGCCATCTGCTGTGAACCGGCGATGGCCGCTTCCAGGTCGGCCTCGCAGGAGGCCACCTTCATGCCGATGCCGCCTCCGCCCCCGCAGGGTTTGACGATAACCGGATAGCCCACCCTGGTAGCGATAGCTTTGGCCTGCGGCAGGGTGGTGACCAGTTCCTCGCAGCCGGGCACGACCGGGACGCCGGCTTTCTTCATCTCCACCCTGGCGGCAATCTTGTTGCCCATAAGCGCCAGCACCTTGCTCGACGGCCCCACGAACTTGATGCCCGCCTGTTCGCAGGCATAGCCAAAGCTGGGATTTTCCGAGAGGAATCCGTATCCGGGGTGGATGGCCTGCGCGCCTGAGAGTAATGCCGCTTCGATAATCTTGTTGATGTTCAGGTAGCTTTCCGAGGCCTGCGCCGGGCCGATGTGGTAGGCTTCGTCGGCGTACTTGGCGAAAAGGGCGTTTTTGTCCGCCTCGGAATAGACCGCCACGGACTTGATGCCCAGCTCGCGGCAGGCGCGCATGATGCGGATGGCGATTTCGCCGCGGTTGGCTACCAGAATTTTATTTATCACTTGCTTCTACGACCATAATGACATCTTTGGCATTCACCAGCTCGCCCTCGTAAGCGTATACCTCGCTGACGGTGCCGGCATGCGGGGAACATATCTCGCTGGCCATCTTCATCGCTTCGATGGTGGCCACCACTTCGCCCTGGGCTACTTTGGTCCCTACTTTGGCGCGGATGGAAAGAATCATGCCGTTCATGGGAGCCAGCACGGCGCCTTTCTGGTCGGCTCTGGCTTTTTTCGGTTTGGATGCTTCAACCACCTTGCCGCTCACCGGCGACACCTTGACGCTGAAAATCTCGCCGTCCACGTCCACGCTGAACTCGGTGGGGAAAGCCCCCGCAACCGCAGGCGTAGCTTGAGCGCCTGCCGCTTGGGCTTGAGGCTGTGACAGCGCTTCTTCTTTTAACTCGCCGCGCAGGAATTTGGTCGCTACTTCGGGATACAGGGCATAGGTAACGACGTCTTCTTCTTTATGCATTATGCCCAGCTTTTGAGATTCGTCCCGAGCCTTACTCATTTCGGGCGGCAGCAGGTCGGCCGGGCGCACGGTGATGGGTTTTTCATCTCCGATGACAGCGCGCCTGACATCTTCGTTCACTTCACCGGCAGCCGCACCATACTGACCCAGAAGATAGTTCTTGGTCTCGCGCGTCACCTGCTTGTAGCGCTGGCCAGAGAGCACGTTAAGCACAGCCTGAGTCCCTACTACCTGGCTGGTAGGCGTGACCAGCGGCGGATAACCCAGGTCGGCGCGCACGCGGGGAATCTCGGCATAGACGTCCTGCAGCCTGTCGAGCGCCTTTTGCTCCCTGAGCTGGCTCACCAGGTTGGATATCATGCCGCCCGGTATCTGATGCAATAGTACCGCGGCGTTTGGACGGGTGGCTTCCGCGGTAAACAACAGCCTGTACTTATTGGTGAGATTGAGAAAATACTCATTTATTTCGTTGAGCTTGGCCAGGTCTAGTCCCGTATCGTACGGGGTGCCCTGCAGGGCGGCCACAATGCTTTCAGTTGGGGGTTGAGAAGTTCCCCAGCCGAAAGCCGAGAAAGCCGTGTCCAGTATATTTGCCCCTGCCGCCGCGGCGGCATAGTAACTGATGGGCGCCATGCCGCTGGTGCAGTGCGAATGCAGATCGATCGGTATGCTTACCCTTTGCTTGATGGTTCCGACGAGTTCCACCGCAGCATGAGGCGAAATGAGCCCGGCCATGTCCTTGATGCACAGGGAATCGCAGCCGCGATTCTCAAGTTCAACCGCCATTTCGGCAAAACGTTCCAGGGTGTGCACCGGGCTGGTGGTGTAGCATATCACGCCCTGTATGTGTCCCCCGAATTCTTTAATAGCCTTGATGGAGGCTTCCATGTTGCGAATGTCATTTAAAGCGTCAAAAATGCGGAAGACATCTATGCCGTTTTTAACGGAAAGTCGCACGAACTCGCGCACGACATCGTCGGCATAGTGGCGGTACCCGACCAGGTTCTGGCCGCGCAGCAACATCTGCAGGCGCGTATTCTTAACCTTCTGTCTTATGGCCTTGAGGCGCTCCCAGGGGTCTTCGTTGAGGAAACGTATGCAGCTGTCAAAAGTTGCGCCGCCCCAGACCTCGAGCGAAAAAAAACCCACCTGGTCGAGTTCGCCGAGGATATCCAGCATGTCGCGGGTCCGCATGCGGGTAGCTATTAAAGATTGATGGGCATCCCTGAGGGTGGTATCCGTGATGAGTGTTGCCATTCAAACTGCTCCCGCGTCTGGACTCTGCCAGAAACAATAATGCATATTTTAGCTTAACGGAGCACTTATCAGCAAATGTTTTTCTTGGAACAACGCTCATAATGCTCAAATAGTATGATTATTTCTTCCGTTTTAGCCTTATCTATGCGGGAGGAGTACGTAACACCCATAAATTGGCTTCTCCAAATTGAAAACATACCTTAAGAAGTCAAGACAAAGGTATCAAGTTAAATCCTCATTTCCCAATAAACGGTAAATATTTACCATGTTTTCCACCAATTCCTATTGACAATGACCATTACGAGTAGCATAATTTTGTCTCAAACGGGAGGGTGAATTAACCGCTCCTAAACGGTTTATTTACCACCAAAAATATTAAGAAGGAGGATAGAAAGCCAACAAACCTGTAAATGGGACATCGTCCGTAGTTAGGCAATGGCTAATAAAAAAGGAGAATAAGCATGGTTAAAAAAAATGATAATTTAACTGTTTCGAGAAGAGATTTCCTGAAGACCGCCGGGGCTCTGGGCCTTCTGGCTGCCGCCGGTAGCTCTGTTCCGCTTAGTATTTTCTCCACCAGTTGCACCCAGGGACAACCCGCTGGGTCGCAGGTACTGACTGTAAACCTTTCAGGCGAGCCAGCCCAGATTGACCCCAACAGGGCTTCTTGGGCTGCAGAGCGTTCTGTCATAGGTCAGGTCTTCGAGGGGTTGCTGGGTTTTGACAAAAATTTGGCCGTAATCCCCGTGGTTGCCAAGGAAATGCCGTCTGTGGCTAACAAAGGTATTTCATCTGATGGCAAAACCTACACATTCAATTTGAAGACCAACGTCACCTGGAGCGATGGCACCAAGGTAATGGCAAAGGATTTTGCCTATAGCATCGTGCGTATGCTGGATCCGGACCTGGCAACCGAGTATGCATCGTTCTACTATCCAATTGCAGGCGCTGAAGCCTACAATGGCGCCGGCAGCAAGACAGCCGCAGAGAAAGCCGCATTAAAGGCTGCCGTTGGCGTAAAAGCTACCGGAGACTACACTCTTCAGGTTACTCTTGAGGATCCCTATCCTGTATTCCTCCAGATTATGTCTTTGTGGCCGGTTTACCCGGTGCGCGAAGATATCATCACCGCTAACGGCGAAAAATGGACCGAGGCCGGCAAATATATCGGCAACGGCCCGTTCGTCATGACAGAATGGGTACATCAGGACCATATCACCTTCGAACCGAATGCTAAATACTGGGGCACCAAGCCCAAGCTCACCAAGATAACCTACAAGATGATTACTGACGCCAACGCCGCGCTCGCGGCTTATAAGGCCGGCGAGCTCGATATGAGCGGTGTTCCCGTTGGTACCGAAAAAACCACCATGGCAGACCCCTCGCTCAGCCCCCAGATCGTGCGCAACGCTGACCTGGTAACCTTCGCTTTCCAATTCAATGTACACACTGCTCCGTACGATAACCTGACACTGCGCAAGGCGCTCTCTACCGCCGTTGACCGCGCTTCCTTTGTTGACAAGGTTCGCGGCGGCGTGGGCAAAGTAGCCCTGTCATGGATCCCTCCTGGCATGCCTGGTTATGATGCTACCATTGGCACGGAGTATTCTTTCGACGTTACCAAAGCCAAGGCCTTACTGGCTACAGCCCTCACCGAGCTTAAACTGGCTGATGCCAGCAAACTCGCCCTTAAATTCCAGTTCTCGGATACTGCCAGCAACAAGACCATGGCGCAATTCCTGCAGGGCCAACTCAAGGATAATCTGGGAATTGACCTGACCCTGGAACCGATGGAGTCAAAGTCTTTCTCGCAAATGGTCAACGCCAATAAGCATACCTGGGCGTGGTTTGGCTGGGGCGCGGACTACCCCGACCCCGACAACTGGCTGCCTCAGCTCTTTGGAACCGGCGCCGGCAACAACCACACCACTTATTCCAACCCGGCTTTCGATGCACTGGCCAAGCAAGCGGGTAAAGAGCTTGACAATACCAAGCGCCTGCAGATGTGGTCTGACGCTCATAAGATGGTCATGGCGGATGCTCCTATCGTCACCATGTTCTACCGCGAGCGCTTTATCCTGGTCAAGCCGTATCTCAAGGGTCTCACTCCCACCGGTATGGATGGCCAGATTATGGGCGACCAGTTCTGGACCAAAGTTACTATAGAAAAATAGTAAATAGTGGCAAATCTTAGTTAGTTGTGCTAGAATCTGCTGCAAGGGATTGGAATTCCAATCCCTTGCAGCTTAGATAGGCAGGTTCATGGGCAAATATATTATCCGCCGGCTCCTTTGGATGGTGCTGGTTCTTTTTGTAGTGGCCTTTATCACCTTCTGTCTCATGCACCTCGTTCCCGGCGGACCCTGGGACCGAGACAAGGCACTCCCACCCCAGGTAATCGAAAATCTCAATAGAAAATACGGACTGGATCAGCCGTTTCTAATCCAGTTTAAAAACTACATATTCAACTCTTTAAGGGGAGACCTCGGCGTCTCCTATATATATCAAGACCGCTCGGTCACCTCCATTGTCATGGGAGGCTTGCCTATCTCCGCTACGCTTGGTATAGTAGCCTTTTTACTGTCAATAATAATCGGCATTCCATTGGGCATCGCCGCCGCCCTCAAACAGAATTCTTTTATAGACTATTTTGCGGTAATTTTTGCCACTATCTTTGCCAGCATCCCCAACTTCGTTCTGGGTATCCTTCTGATGATTATCTTTTCACTTATGCTCCACTGGTTCCCCACGAGCGGATGGGGTTCTGTTCGACAGGTTCTGATGCCGGCTTTTGCCTTAGCGGCCCTACCGGCAGCCTATATGGCTCGTATCAGCCGCGCCAGCATGTTAGATGTTACACGCCAGGACTATATCCGTACCGCCCGTGCCAAGGGTCTGGCTGAGAGAATCGTATTGGTCAGGCACATTTTACGCAACGCCATGATACCCGTGGTCACTATCGCCGGCCCTGAACTAGCGGCTCTGGTCACCGGTTCCTTTATTATTGAAAGCCTGTTTTCAATACCGGGCATTGGCAGGCTCTTTGTGCAGGGCGTTTTTCAGCGCGATTACGGCCTGATTATGGGCACCGTGCTTTTCTACGCCTTTGCCATCGCTATTATCAATCTTGTCGTAGATATATTGTACGGAATGATAGACCCGAGAATCCGATATGACTGATATCAAACCGTCCGTCTCATCGGAAACCGCCGAAGTATGCCAGCCGCGTCCGCACCGTACGCTGTGGGTTGATGCCTGGATAAGGCTCAGACGAAACCGACTGGCTGTAGCCGGAGCTATCATCATTCTTATTTTCGCCCTTGGAGCTATTTTCGCTCCTCTGATTACGAAATATAATTTCGACAAACAGGACCTTGATTCTATTATGCTTTCCCCAAGTACCACCCATTGGTTCGGGACAGACGAGCTCGGGCGTGATGTGTTCGCCCGCATGTTGTACGGGGCCCGGACATCGCTCGCCGTAGGTATTTTTACCCAGTTAATCGTGCTGGCAATAGGACTCCCCGTTGGCGCGTTTGCGGGGTCTATAGGCGGAAGGGTGGATAATCTTCTGATGCGCTTCGTGGATATTATGTATGGGTTTCCTGATATTCTGCTCATCATCCTCCTTAGCGCCGCTCTGCGCGGTTCCAGCTTCGCTAATTTAGGTGGTGGTATCTTCGTCATATTCCTGGCTATCGGGCTGGTTGCCTGGGTGAATGTGTCCCGGCTCGTGCGCGGCCAGGTACTATCTTTGAAACAGAGGGACTTTGTCACCGCAGCTCGTGCTATGGGTGGTAAAAGCGGCTATATCACCCTTCGGCACCTTTTACCCAATTCACTCGGCCCGATTATCGTAGCCATCACTTTCGGTGTCCCGCGCGCCATTTTCGCTGAAGCAGCTTTAAGTTACATCGGAATAGGCGTGAAACCGCCGACTCCGAGCTGGGGCGCCATGATAAGAGATGGTTATAATGTTATGTTTTCCGCTCCATATCTGGTAATAGTGCCCGCAGTGGCAATCGCCATTATCATGTTAGCTTTTACCTTCCTGGGCGATGGCCTGCGCGACGCACTTGACCCCCGGTCTAGAAGGTAAGTATGTCAACACTGCTCGATGTCCGCGAATTGGTAACCCGCTTTTATACTCAAGACGGCGTAATCAAGGCCGTCAACGGGGTCTCCTTTACCGTTAATAAGGGGGAGACGGTGGCGCTTGTAGGTGAAAGCGGCTGCGGCAAAACTGTGACGGCACTATCTATCTTGCGCCTCATTGCCCAACCGCCTGGCAAGGTCATTTCGGGCGAAGCATTGTTGGACGAAACTGACCTTCTCAAACTCTCCACGGAAGAAATACGTAAGATACGCGGTGCTCGCATCTCTATGATATTCCAAGAGCCGATGAGCTCGCTCAACCCCGTGCTCACCATCGGCAGGCAGATGACCGAGCAACTCGAGCTTCATCGTCACCTTGAGCGTGAAGAAGCCCTAAAAGAGGCTATCAAACTGCTCGCCCTGGTTGGCATCCCCCAGGCGGAACGCAGGGTCAAAGACTATCCACACCACTTCAGTGGCGGCATGCGCCAGCGCGTCATGATAGCCATGGCCATTTCCTGCAAGCCTCAGCTCGTCATTGCGGACGAACCCACTACAGCCGTGGACGTCACTATTCAATCGCAACTACTTGAGCTTATAAGAGGCATTACCGATGAGATGGGGATGTCTCTCATCCTTATCACCCACAATCTGGGAGTGGTAGCCAGGTACGCTCAGAGAGTCTATGTCATGTATGCCGGGACGGTTGTCGAGCACGGAGTGGCTCTTGAAGTCTATCATCACCCCTTCCATCCCTATACCTCCGGACTGCTGGCATCTGTTCCGAGACTGGATGAGCCGCGCAAGTCGCGCCTGGCTCCCATTGAAGGCCAGCCCCCCGATATGATGTGTCCGCCGGAGGGTTGTCCTTTCCAGCCTCGTTGCCAGTACTATATAACGAAATGTATAACAGAAAAACCGGAGCTGGTGGAAATTGCTCCAGGCCATTTTTCAGCATGTTGGGTAGCATCTAACGGGGAGATGCCATGGCAGAAGACGTAATCATTGAAATAAATAACCTGACCAAATATTTCCCTATTACATCCGGTCTTTTTTTCCGGAAAAAGGTAGCGGAAGTCAGGGCGGTTGACGGCGTGACATTCGCTATCCATCGGGGAGAAACACTGGGGTTGGTGGGTGAGAGCGGATGCGGCAAAACCACCGTAGGCAAATGTGTCCTTCAATTGTACCGCGCCACATCCGGTGAGGTAATATTTGAAGGTAAAAACCTCTGTGAGCTTACTGAAAACCAGTTGCGGCCCCTGCGCCGCAAGCTGCAGGTCATTTTCCAAGACCCCTACGATTCACTCAACCCCCGTTTTACTGCGGCCGATATCATTGGCGAGCCTCTGCAGATAAATAGCGATGTACGAGGCAAAGAATTCGATGCGCGCATTGCCGAGTTGCTGGACATCGTCGGGCTGGCGCCATATATGGCCGACCGCTATCCGCATGAGTTCAGCGGCGGGCAGAGGCAGCGTCTGGGGGTAGCCCGCGCGCTTGCCCTTCAGCCCGAGTTCATCGTCTGCGACGAACCGCTTTCCGCTCTTGACGTTTCCATTCAGGCACAGATCATCAACCTGCTCGACGATCTTCAGGACAAATTCGGCATCGCCTATCTCTTCATCTCGCACGACCTTTCGGTGGTACGCCACATCAGCGACCGCGTGGGTGTCATGTATCTGGGGAAGATGATGGAACTTGCGCCGCGGGATGAAATCTACAAGTCGCCCCTCCATCCTTATACCCAGGCATTGCTCTCGGCTGTGCCCATACCCGATCCTGCAGTGGAAGCCAAACGTTCTGTTATCGTGCTTAAAGGTGAAGTACCGAGCCCTATCAACCCGCCCTCCGGCTGCGTATTTCACCCCAGGTGCCCCAAGGCATTCGAAGACTGCTCCAGGGTCGTTCCTTTACTTGAGAACGCCGGCAGCGGGCACCAGGTGGCCTGCCTTTTGTACAAGACCTCCTGGCCATAGGCACTAGCGTATGCCCAGGCCTATTTCTGAGCTTATCGAATCCCTGGCAAAAAATGGATGCAAAGCTCAGGTCGTCTCCATCTCTCGTCTGGCAGAAGCAGAATCAGCTCTCCTTGAACTGAAACGTTCAGGCTCGATCAGCACCGATTTTTATCCCGAACTGACAAAGTACTTCGACTTCGACTATAAAGCCGCTCTGCCTGAAGCCCGCTCTATTGTCATTGTAGCTTCACCTCAACTTCCCACCCGGGTTTTCTTCGGAAGCCATGCCGTGATAATCCCTCCGACTTACATCTATTTGGATATCTGGAAGAAACAGACCGAACTGGTAACGGATTTTTTACGGCCAAGGGGATATCACGTAGCTAGAGCCAGACTGCCCTTCAAGACACTGGCAGCGCGCAGCGGACTCGGCAGATATGGCCGGAACAACATATGTTATATCCCCGGGATGGGAAGCTTTTTCCGTCTGGCAGCATTCTACTCCGACATGCCATGTAAAGATGACGGCTGGGGTGCACCCAAAGTCATGAAGCTGTGCCAGACATGCAAATTGTGTATGGACAAATGCCCCACCGGGTGCATACCTGCTGACCGGTTCCTGATACACGCGGACAGGTGCCTTACCCATTTCAATGAAAGTGAAAATCCCCTCCCCGCCTGGCTCAATCCTGAATGGCATAATGCCTTGCTGGGTTGCATGATATGTCAGAAGGTTTGCCCTTTGAATAAGGAACTTTCAGAAAAATCAGAAAACGCCATAGAAAAATTCATCTTGGCCGAGACGCAGGAAATACTGGCGGGGACTGCGCAGGAAAACCTCAGGCCGACCACTGTTACCAAACTCGAATCGCTTTGTCTAGCTGACAGCGATGTTTATCCAATTCTAAAACGTAATCTATCTTTGCTCATGCCTGAATAAAATGACATTCTCCCCGACGCAAGCGTCGGGGTATCACAATAATCTTAGTTGATCTTTGTGAATCTGGATATATTTACCGGATTCGCCGCAAGCGGCG